>QHUV01000545.1 GCA_003222065.1 Gemmatimonadota bacterium
TCCGGCTTGATGTCGCGGTGGACGACGAGTTGGCGATGCGCATAGTCGAGCGCGCTCGCCACGTCACGGAGGAGCTGCGTAGCGTCGCTCACCGGGAGCTCTCCGTCGCGGTCCAGCCGGTCGCGCAAGGATTCACCGTCGACGAACGGCATGGTGTAGTACAATGCACCGCTGTCGAGAACCCCGGCGGCGAGGAGCGGGACGATATGCGGATGCTGAAGACGGGCGGCGAGCTGGATCTCGCGCCTGAACCGCTCCACACTAAGGGTTTCCGCGAGATCCGGGCGCAGAACTTTGACGACGACCTTGCGCCCGAGCGACGTGTCGGCGGCGATGAAGACCCGCGACATGCCACCGCCCGACAGCTCGTTCTCCAGCGTGTATGCGCCGGCGAGTCCGTCCTGCAGCTGGTCGCGAAGGTCTTGTGTCACGGGCCTCGCCAGGGATGCCGCCCGAAGATATGACGGGCGACGCGTCGCGCCAGGCCAGTCAGCATCGACGCTTACGGCATCCCAAGGAGAGGGTGCCGCACTTCATTCGCGCCGCTTCTTCGTCTCGAGTACGATGACACGATCGGGCTGATCGCCGTTCGCGAGCGGAAGTGTCAGCGTGACGGAGTTCTCCGTTTGTATAACCTGAGCACGCTCACCGCTTCCCAGCACCGAGGCCCGCACGATGCGCGCGCCAAAGGCAGGAATCGACAGGACGCGATCTGGCCAATCGAGCACGTGAACGAAGACGGAATCGCCTCGTTGCGTCGTGACGCCCCATGGATGCGGCGGAATCGGGCCACCTCGCGTGGCGTAGACTGACGTTCCGTAGGTGCGAAGCCAGTCGCCTAACGCCTGCAACCGGTCGATGGCTTCGGGCTGAATGGTGCCGTCGGGCCGCGGGCCGATGTTCAGCAGGAGATTCGCGTCTCGCCCGGCCGCGCGCACGAGATAACCGATCAGGTCGTGCGTCGACTTGAACTTCTTGTCGGTGATGTTGAACCCCCACGACTCATTCATCGTCAATGAGGTTTCGAGCGGCAGAGCGCCGATCTCCATAGTGTTGAAGCCGGCGGTATTCGCGCCCGGGAGATCCTGTTCGAACGTCTGGACGTCTTCGCCCGGGAGCGGCGCCTGATGGTGATTCGGGACGATGAGTGCCCCCGGCTGGAGTCGGTGGATCAACGCGTAGGTATGCTCGAGCCGCCAGTCCGCGTTAGGCTTGTCCCACATGCCGTCGAACCAGATGCCCCCGACGGGCCCGTAGTTGGTCAGCAGCTCCGTGAGCTGGGCTTCCATGAAGGCGAGATAACCATTCCAATCGCCGGCGTCCGCCCGGCCGCTGGCGTGACCGGTACGGCCGAGTGGCCAGTAGTCGGGGTGGTGCCAGTCGAGCTGCGAATAATAAAAAAAGAGCTTGATCCCTTCGCGTCGGCACTCGTCCGCCAACTCCTTCAGTGGATCGCGCGCGAACGGCGTCCAATTCACGATGTTGTAACGCGTCGCCGTCGTCGCGAACATCGAGAAGCCGTCGTGATGCCGACTCGTGATCGTGATGTATCGGACGCCCGCGCGTTTCGCGAGCGACACCCATTCGCGCGCGTTGAACTTTATGGGATTGAACGCCGACGCGAGCCACTCGTAGCTGTCGATGGGGATGCTGCGATTCTGCATCACCCATTCGCCTTGGCCCAGCTGGCTGTACACGCCCCAGTGGATGAAGAGCCCGAACTTCGCGTCACGAAACCATGCGCGCGCCGCGGCGCGTTCGGACGACTGGAGTGACGAAGGTGCCGCTCGTGTCCGCGCGTCAACCTCGGCACCCGACACGATCGCGCACGCGACGAGCGAGTCGAGCGGTCCGACGTTCGGGAAGTAACCTCTCGCGTCGGTACCCATATTCTGTCGATTGGTGAGCAGCACGATCGACAAGCCGTACTTGGGTACGCCAAGGACGTACGTTCCGGTGAAACCATTGTGGCTGAAGCTTCCCTCCGGCAACCCGTTAGGCGACATCCAGCCGAGGAAGTTCTGATAACGGTCCCGCGTCAGGAACCCGTCCACCGTCTCGGGACGAATGTATTGCTGGGCGCCGTAGATCCCGTGCGCAAGCAGGAGGTCAAGCAAGACGCGTAGATCAGCGCCGGTCGAGAACAATCCGGCATGGCCGGCAACGCCGCCATTCGCGTACCA
>QHUV01000546.1 GCA_003222065.1 Gemmatimonadota bacterium
TTATGAGTCTCATGTGATTCTCGATGGCTCGGCGTTAGGCGATGTGATGCATCCGTAAGTATTCGATGATCAAATGGCGTAGCACTGGACGGTTTTTCCAGTAAGGTTGCCAAGGCCGTCGTAGTCGTAGACTGTCTCACACCAGAACGGAAGACCCCCGTAAGGTCCTTGATCAATTGGGACCTGTGGCGGCGCTGGCCAAACGGTACCTGGTGTCGGCGGCGGTTCACTCGTGGATGGGCCACCTTCAGCCGGTTGATCGGAAGGTGGTGCCGGTGAAGTGCAATCCGCGTTGCTATTCGTTTGTGCCGATGACTCGAAGACCTTGCCCCACGTGAGCGTAAGGGGATAGCGAATCATCTTCCACGCGGAGTGAACTGTGCTCGCACTCAGCGTCTCCCCACAGTCCGGAAGGAAGCCCAGCGGAACAACGGTGTCGAACTTGTAATTCCGAATTCCCGATTGGGCATCCCCGAGCCCCTCGGCATAGGCATTATTTGACGCTCCGACTTCACCGCTTGCCGTGAAGGTAATGTTGTTCCCCGCCTGGTCCCCATAGTAGGCAACCCAGGCCTCGACCTGCGACTTGGCTTGGGGCAGAGCGGTCATTCCTTTCAACGTCGCATAGGTCTGTTTGTTGTAGATCACTGCCGGCGACAGGTCGCCTGGGGGTATGCCGCCAGCGTCGTCAGGAACCAACACAGAATGAGGGGCGCTCTTCCATTTTTCATAGCCGACATCTGTGAGAGATTGTTCACAACTCGCGAGTGCAAGAGCGCCAAGCACCACGATGCAGCTATACACCGGTTGCCTTAGTGCCATGTGTTGCCTCCTTGGGATTGAGGGAAGGGACGCGTTGCGGGCTCGCGAGGCGCCCCGGGAGCAGACGTTCCTCGAGAGCCAGCGGCTGATTTTCGTGTCGCCGCGCATCGGACGCTCGTTAGGGCAACGCGCGTATGCGGCGCAGCTCCGGGGTGTACGGGCCCGACACCCCACAAGAGGTAGAGTGAGTCGCCCAGTACGATCATGGCTGGTTGTGAAGCTGCGGGAGCAAAGCTGACACTTCTCCGCCAACGAGTTCCGTCCCAAACGGCGACATCAATCCGGCCCTCGCCGCCAGTGACCCAATTGGCGACAGCTAGTCTTCCCTCGCCGATGCGCGCTACGGCAAACCCAAGCCCAGGCGCGGTCCTCAGCGGAGGAAGGAGTTGCCAGGAGCTCCCATCATCGCTCGACGCGGCAGCTCGTATACGCTCGTAGGGTAGGCCCGCATTGCCCGCTTCTGCCCAGAGAACGAAGAGCCGTTCTCCCGTTGCCCGACTCATTGGAGAACTGACCTTCGGCGCGTGAACAGAGGATTGCCTAACGTGCACAATTTCCTGTGCAGCATTCCAACTCAGACCGCCGTCGTCAGACCTCCGTACGAGAAGCCGATCGCTATGGGCGACCGTGACCAGGAAGAGGAGAGACTCCGTACTGCCAAGCGCCGCGTACGTCGCTCCTTCGTCGCGAGCAATTGTATCTGCTCGCCACGCATTGTGGTGCGAGTGCAGATGCAATACAGATGCATTAGGGAATATCCCGAGCGGAGCAGCAACGTGCAGCTCACCACGCAAGATGTTCAGCTCGGATGACATCACGGCATTCCAGGCAAGAGCATCGACTCGAACGACCCGTTCGAGGCCGGTCCAGTTTGAGCTGTCAAGCCGTGCATGCCATATCTCCGAAACCGTCGGATCACCTCGCCGCTGCGGGTTGCTACCGCCGCCCCATAGCACCTCGAGGCCGTGGCCCGAGGCTGCCGTACGTGGTGCTAAGAATTCCCGTGCCCCCGGCGGATGTCTGATGATTCTTGAAGCGTCGGCGCCCGGCTTCTGGTGGACGCCTGCTGCAATCCATGCGCTGTCCCCACCTAACGAGACGAGACGCTCATGAGCGTCGCTCATCAAGGTTGGGTCACCGATAGCCCAGAGCTCGTCTCCGATCTGACTGAGCTCCGGACTGTCCACGTAGGCCCGATGTGAGCTCTCCCCCTTGAGCACCCTCGGTTTCGTCCAAGTACCAATGCA
>QHUV01000059.1 GCA_003222065.1 Gemmatimonadota bacterium
GTCCCCAGGACGTCGTCGTCTATGTCGACCAGACGAAGATGGGCGGTCCGAGCACTTTGGCGCAAATCCCGATCACCGACGTAAAGGAAATCCAGTACCTGAACGGGACGGATGCTACCCAGCGCTACGGCACCGGGCACGGGGCGGGCGCGATCATCGTCATCCGGAAGTGACGACGTATCGCCGTTAGGCGGCGCTGCGATGCGAGAAGGGCCGGGCGCGCTGTGCGCCCGGCCCTTCTGGCTTCTCGTCAGGAGCTATGAGCCAGTCTTGCGGCGGCGCCGTGACCGCGATGCAGCTTTCTTTCCGATCTGAATCGGAACGACGTCATTCTGTGCGGCGGGCGCAAGTGGATCGCAGCCTGATTCCGCCGCGACTTGTCGCGGTTGCTTGTACACGAAGCGCTTGCCCTCGTAGTTGCGAAAGATCACCTCGTCCTCCGTGATCTCTTCCACATACTCGGGAAGCAACGGCACCTTGCCGCCACCCCCGGGAGCATCAATGACGAAGTGTGGAACAGCGAGGCCCGACGTCCAGCCGCGAAGCGCCTTCACGATCTCGAGCGCCGCGACGGAGTCGGGGGTGAGCTCGCTCGGGTGATTGAAGTGCGTGTTCATGTACACCGGATGGTACTTTCGCACCATCTCGCAGAACTCGGGCGTGATCCGCTCTGGCAGGTGCGACGTGATTCGGCTGCCGATGCGAATGATCTCGATATGCGGGATCGCGCGCAGCTGCTGAAAGATGTACTCCAGCCGACGGTCCGAGAGCATCATTGGATCGCCACCCGAGAGTATGACGTCGCGGATCTCGGCGTGCTCGGCCAGATACGCGAACGCCGAGTCGTACTGATTGAGCGGAATCTTCTCCGGATCGCCGACCTTCCGACGCCGCGTGCAGAAGCGGCAGTACGTGGCGCACACGGGACTGACGAGGAACAGCGCGCGGTCAGGATACCGGTGTGTAATGTTCGGCACCGGCGAGTCGCCGTCCTCGTCCAACGAGTCAATCACTCCGTCAACGATCTCGAGTTCTTGGACCGTCGGCACGTATTGGTTCCACATCGGATCGCCAACTTCCTTGATCTGCGCCAAGGCCGCCGGCGTTATGCGCATCTGGAAGTTGTCGAACGCTGGCTTGAGCGCTTCGACGTCGATTACGTCGTGCCCGAACCGATTCGCCAATTTCTCCAGCGTATCGACGCCTTCGTGCAGGATCTTCTGCCAGTCACTCATGGACAGAGGGGCTAGGGCCTAAGGGTTAAGGGGCCAGGGCTTTCGTGTAGATGACGCGATCGTCGCCGACCGCGTAGTAGTCGCGCATGCGCGCGACTTCTTGGTATCCACGAGCCAGATAAAACCGCCGCGTGGCATCGTAATCGGCGCGGGACGAGGTTTCTGCGATGAGAAGACGCGCCCCTCGCTCGCGCAGCCGTTGCTCCACTTCGCCGAGCAGCTGTGACCCGTCGCCGTGCCGCTGTGCGCTCGGGTGCACGGCAATCCAATAGAGATCGAAAGTGCGGTCGGTGCCCGGGGTGGCGCCGAAGCAGGCGTACGCGATGAGATCGTCGTTGTCGAAACCGCCGAGAAACTCATAGTCTCCGGTCAGCGCGTCGTCGAAGACCTCTAGTGCGACAGTCACTTCGTCGGGGCGGAAGACAGCTGTCGCATCGAGGATTTCCCGCAAACGTCCGCGGTGTATCCGCTGCAACGCGCCGAGCCGCACCGCGGTCACCTCGTTCAGTGATCGCCAACAGCCTGCCCGGTCTCCGGCGACGCTTCCCCACCAAAGAGGTCGAACGCCGAGGCGCTTCGCGTGCTTGCCTCGGCGACTCCCGACAGTCGCTGCGCCATGGCCCAGCCATCTTCGATGGAGATCTCCTCGCGCCCGCGCTCGAGACCGAGCTCGCACATGGTGCGCACGAGCGCGGGATATTCGATGCCGGCGACCGACGCCATGCGCGCCAGTCCAGCATCGGGCGCGATGTCGGGGTTCGCGTTCACCTCGAGAATCCAAGGCTGGCCCGCGCCGTCGATGCGCATGTCGATCCGTCCGTAGCCTTCACCGCCGACGAGCTTCCAGGCGGCGAGCGCGACTCGTCGCACTTCGGCGGCGAGCTTTGGGGGAAGATCCGCTGGACAACGTGGAGTCGCGCCCACGTCTTCCTCGCTGCCAACCGCCCACTTGGACTGGTAGGTCACAATGCGCCACATCCCACGCGGCATGGCGGCGAAGTCGATCTCCGAGATCGGAAGCACCGTGTCGCCGAGTATCGCGACGTTGATCTCTCGTCCGTCGACGTATCGCTGAACGAGGACTTCGTCCCACAGCTCGAGCATCGCGTCGACGCGCGCCGTGAGCGCGCGCATCGTGCGCGCGACCGAACGCTGCTCGACGCCGACCGACGCATCTTCCGCGGCGGGCTTGCAAATGGTCGGAAAGCCGACGGACGTAAGCGCTCCACCACGCCGCACCGTGGTCCAGCGCGGAATCGGCAACCCGCCGCGTTCGAGGAGAGCGTTCACGACGTGCTTACGCAGGCACAGCGACGTCGTATAACTGGAGCTGCCCGTGTACGGAACTCCGAACAACTCGAGCACCCCGACTACTGGCGGTTCCAGAGTCGCGATGCCGTCGATCCCCTCGCAGACATTGAATGCGAGATCGAACTTTCCGCGGCGCACGCGTTCGATCCAGCGACCATCCATCAACACGGGAATGCGGACGACGTGATTCCCCTCGGCAGCGAGCGAGCGCTCGATCGCCTCGACTGTCCCGAGAATGAGAAGGTCAGGCGATTTGGCGAGCGCGGACGCGCCGTCGAAAAGAATCGCGATCTTCACGCGACCGCCTGAGATTGATCGATCGCCGGCACGCGGCGCCCGCGCACACCGCGACGACGCATGGTAATTCCACAGCGCTCGGCGGCGTGAAGGAGACAGGCCTGAATGAGCTCGTCGTACGACATGTCCGCGGCGCGCGCGGCGTTCGGCAAGCAGGAATTGTCCGCGGGATCGGGAAGAATTCCGGGAAGTGGATTCACTTCGACGATGTTGGCCACGCCATCGGCGTCGAGTCGGACATCGACGCGCGCCCAGTCTCGGCAGGCGAGGACTCGATAGGCACGCAGCACCACGCGTTCGATAGCGGAACGCATCGTGTCGGTAAGTGGCGCCGGACAGCTAAAGATGTCCAACGGTTGCTCGGGACGATCCCAGATCCACTTCGCCTCGTACCCGTAGATGGGAATGGACCCGTGAGGCAGCGCGCCGAAGTTCATCCCGACGATCGGGAGCACGCGCGCGTCGGGACCATTGCCCAGCACTCCGCACGTGAATTCGGCGCCGGGCAGGAATTCTTCGACAAGCACGGGCTGACGATACGTGTCGAGGAGGAACCGCACCTGCGCCTCGAGCTCGTCCGCGCTGCAAACGAAGTTGCGCTCCGTGATTCCCTTCGAGGAGCCTTCGTGTACGGGCTTCACGAAAAGCGGCATGATCTCCGAGGGCGGCGACAGTGGTGAGGCGCCGCCGAGTAGTCGATCGAGATCTTTCGCTGACTCGACGAGCAAGAATGGCGCGGTCGGTACCCGGTGATACGTGAGAATCTCCTTGGCGCGCGCCTTGTCGAGGCAGAGCGAAAGCGTGAGCGGATCACTGCCCGAGCAGGGAACGCCGAGGAATTCACAAATTGCCGGTACGTGCGATTCGCGATTCACGCCGTGAAGTCCCTCGGCGATGTTGAACACGAGATCTGGCTTCGTGGCGCGGAGGCGCTCAGGAAGATCGGGTGTTGCCTCTAGATGAATAACTTCACCGTACGCGGCGAGCGCGCTGGCGATCGCACCGATGGTCTGTGCCGAATCCCACTCAGCGTAGAGATCATCGGAAGAAGACGCGACGCTGGCGGCGGCAGCAGCCGTCGGCGCTTGGGGGATCCGGGACGCGTCGTCCCGGCCCGTACTGGGAGGGTCCTCTTCCGCCCGCGGTGCTTCGCTCTGGTCCGTCGCGAGCGCCGCGGATTGTTCAGGCTTCTGATTGTATGCGAAACCGATGCGCGTCATCCGATCTCGTTTGATCGTCCGCGGCGCGAAGTCGCCGCTCTCGTGTGCCGAGCCTTGCGTGCATCACGTATCACTCGTTGCTGGTCGACGCTGCGCCGATGAGTCGCGCAAGAGCGGTGCCATGTACGAGTCGGGCGCAAAATACAAACTGAGAAAATTTCGCGCAATGAAAATTTTCAACTTGTCGTCCCGAGGAGCGAAGCGACGACGTCAGACCTTGTGATAAATCACGCGCGCCGCGTCGCGGCGATCGTCCGCCTCATAAATCTCGAAGTCGGAGAAGAAGCCGGGCGCTTCACATTGTAAGAGACGAAGCATGGCGATCGCGGCGCGGCGAATCTCGAGCTCCGCGCCTTCACTCGCCCGCAGCTCGAGCATCGTTCGCCACGCTCGTGCGTTCGCGGTAACGACGATCTTCGTCTCCGTGGCGTTGGGGAGCACGGCGCGCGCCGCCTCGCGCGACATCTTGCGGCGATGCACTCGATCGGGGATCCACCCGTAGCGTTCCATCAGCTTCTCGACGAGCGCGACGTACGCGCGCTGTGCCTGCTCGATCTGTTCCCGCCACGCCGCCTCGAGACTTGTGTCCCCGATCACCGCCGGCGGAACGACGAAGTTCGCATCCGACTCGTCGACGTAGCGCTGCGAGAGCTGAGAGTAGGCGAAGCCGGCCCGGTGACGCACCAGCTCGTGCGTGAGCGAGCGGCTCACGCCCTCGAGCAGCAACGTGTAGTTCGCGTGCTCGAGCACGGAACCGTGTCCCTGCTTTTTTATGTTATCGAGATAGTCGCGGGTCGCACGCTTCGCGGGATTGTGCTGACTCATGTAGCAGACCCGACCCGCGAATTCGGCGAGTCGCTCGCCATCGGTGCTTTCACCGATCCAGTTCACGGGCAAATGCACCGGCATCGTGAAGCTCGGACGGGCGAGGAGCGTGACCGTAGGCTCGAAATAGAAGTGCGGCATGGCGTGAAATGCGAGGAGCGGAGGACGTCAGCGCCTGACAAAGCAAGACGCGCCACGAGGGCACGTCAACCCACGCGCGGCGCGCCGCGCGCGGCCGCGCGCGTGGGTTGTTATATGAGATCAAGCCTCGACGCCGCGTATGCCCGCTCGCGCTCGACGCACGCGAGCGCGGCGATTGCTTCGGCGGGAAGCGGCGAGAGCTCCGGATCGTACTTGATCTGTTCGAAGGCGCGCTGGCCCGCGGTCGGCACCTTCACTCCCGGATTCAGAATGCCGGATGGGTCGAAGCAATTCTTCACCAGGGCGAAACGCGCGAGTGCTTGCTTTGACCAAACTCGGTCGAGAAGCGGTGTCCGCAGCCGACCATCGCCGTGCTCGCCCGTAAGAGTTCCACCCAACTGCGCGACGAGATCGGTGACCTCATCAAGAATCCTCGCCGCTCGCTCCCGCCAATCCGGAGCAGCAACATCAATGAGCGGATTCACGTGGACGTGCGCATCGCCCGCGTGACCGAATATCACGCCACGAATTCCGTTGCGGGCGAGACTCGCGCGAACGCCGCGGACATAATCGGCGAGTCGGTCTGGAGGAACGGCGGCGTCCTCGATGAATTGCATCGAGCGGAGTGATGGATCCAGACGCGACAGAATGGGGCTCGCCGCGTGGCGCAATTCCCATAGCTCGGTCTCCGTCGGCTCGTCGAGCGCGACACGCACCGACGTCGCTCCCGCGCGCTCGAAGAGAGCGGCGATAGTCTGTGCCGCGGCGCTCGCGTCTGACGGGGAATCGCGCTCGACCTCCGCGAGCAGCACCGCCTCAACGTCATTAGGCACGTCGGACTTGCCGCCAACTCTTGCGACATCGACGAAGGTCCGGTCGAGGAGCTCGCATGCCGCCGCGCCTTCCTCACGAGCGCGAACGGCGGCGTGGACCGCGTTGTCGAGAGACGAAAACGCACCAAGGACGCTGCTCGTCGCGTTCGCCATCGGCGTGAGCGAGAGCTCGATGCCGACGAAGATTACAAGAGTGCCCTCGCTGCCCGCGAGCAGGTCGACGAGGTCGTAGCTGCGGGCATAGTCAGCGGTCGCGTAGCCGGAGGATTCTTTCCGTACACCGGTGTGTCGCGCACGCGAGACTTCCTCGGCGGCCGCGATGATCGGATGAGCATCACGCAGAAATCGCGCGACCGCCTGGATATGGTCCGGGGCCGGCGCACCGCGCCGAACGTCGGCAATCGATCCGTCCTCGAAAATGCAGCGGAGGGAGCGAACGCATGGTCGCGTCGACCCGAAGAAGAGCGAGTGCGCTCCCGCCGCATTCGTCGACACCATTCCACCGATCGTACAAAAACTTCCGCTCGAGGGATCGACGGGGAAGCGCAGCCCATGGCTTTCCGCCGCTTTGTTCACGTCACCACGTACAGCGCCTGGTTCAACGATGATCGAGCGCGCTTCGGCGTTCACCGGCCCAATTTCGCGGAAGCGACTGAGATCGACGATCACGCCGTCGCCAATCGCGCCGCCGGCCATGCTGCTTCCCGATCCACGCGGTATCAGGGGCGTGCCGCGGTCGCGGGCCCAGCGCACGAGCGTCTGCACGTCCGCAGCGTCCGCGGGGACGGCGACAGCCTGAGGGATGATACGACCGATGCCCGCAGCCTCCGAGTACACGGCGCGCGCAACCTCATCGGTGCGAAAGACGCCGCGGAATCCAACGGGCCGAGAAAGGGACGCCATACGCGGTCGAGTGCGACTGTCGTTAGGCGCCGGAGCCGGTCAGTACTTGCGCGGTAATGACGAAGCCGCCGCTGCCGCGAGCGCGCTCAGGAGAGACGGTTGCGCTTTCGTGATCTCACCGCGCTCCAGTCCGTCGAGCAGCTGCTCGAGTGCGAGCTGCGCGGCTGTCGCCGTCCGGCCGTTGACCCCGCGCGCGAGATAAAACGCACCAGCTCCGACGAGCACTGCGGGGGCGACGGCGACGCCAATCGCGAAATTCAATGCGGCGAGCACTCCACCCGCGGCGAAGCCCAGTACTGTCGCTCCAGCACTCTGCCTCGCCAGAGTGCTTCGGAACGGAACGAGGTCCGCATCGATGCGTACCAGGGTGCGCGACTCGTCGACAGCGACCGCCGTCGCCGCAACCTCGTGCGCCCGCGCGAGCGCGTAACCACGGCCACCGACATTGAAGGCGCGCCGAACGGTGCCGACGAGATCACGGCGCGCTTCCCAGACAACTCGATCCGGAAATTGCCGCTTCACTTGCAGACACTCTTGCCGCTGCATCCACTGGTCGACGGCGTCGAGCAGCTCGCGCGGCCGGCCGTTAATCGTCCGGCTCGCACCGACACGCGCACCGCCGAGCAACTTGGCGCTCAATCCGCCCTCGTCAGGCGGAAGCGCTACTCGTGTCCGCTCCTCAGCAAGCGCTTGACGAAGATGCTGAGAGGAAAGCCCAACCTCTTTTCCCAGATCGAGAATCTGATCCTCGGTGAGCACTTCATCCGGCTCGCCGGAGCCCACCTGCAACTCGGCGGCGCGCGCGAGCACGCGCTCGAGTGCCCCCCGGTCTAGCCCGGCCGAATTGGTGCGCGAAGGAAGATTCGAGTCGCCTGTCATACCGCCAGAATATACGGTGCCGCGCGGCGCTCAGATTCCGCCCAGCACGACCTCGAGCTGACGAGTCACCGCGTCGCGGATGGCGTCGGGAATGGCAAAGGTCGCGACAAAGACCGTTGACGGATCGCCCGCCGGGGCGGCGACGCCCGCCGCGCGCAGATAGTAGCGCATGTAGCCGGCGGCGAGATCGGGGATGGCCCGCTGTAACAGTATCGCCCCGGCGCGGACGTTGGCGTTCGCCGCATAGCGGGCGCCGGCGCCGCTGCGCTGTTCGGCCGGCGTCACGTTGTCGGTGATGGCCGTCGTGGTGATTGCGTTCACTGTCTCATGTGCCAGCACATACACGGCTTCGACGGCGACCTGCGGACTATCGGGAAACTCGACGGCGACGGAATTCTGTTGCTTCGAATAGCCGATGGTTCGGCCTTCGCCATCGAGGGGCAACGACAAGATCAGCTCACCATTCGATTGCTGCGTGTTGTTGAGGAAACGCTGAAGCTTCGGCCGATACACACGCTGCCACAGCGAGTCCACCGCCTGCCGCGTCGACGCACGCGCGGTCTGCTCGCCGGACCAATAGTTTTGGTAGAAGCGCGTGTTCTCCTCGGCGAGCGACTGGACGTACAGGCGGAGCCAGTCCCGGTCTGGTGCGGTCGGGAACGCGTTGTTCAGCACCGCGAAGAGCTGCTGCGTCGTCGGATCCGCGGTAGAGCGTGGATCGCCGCCAGTCTGGAGGAAGATGTCCGTGATCTGTTGGATCTGCTGGAACGACGTGAAGTAGAACGGCAGGAACTGTCCGTTCACGAGAGAAGGGTTGGCGAGAAAGCGCGACGACAGCTTGTCGGCGTTCGCGTCGAGCTGCGTGTAGACGCTTCGTGATGCGCGCAGCTCGCGCATGCGCTGGCGGTAACCGCGACGGAAGAATGGGACTCGCGCCGTGTCGCCCGTCAACATCGCGTAACCATGGAGCCAGAGGTCGACGTGCTCGCGGGTGCTCGTCGGCCAGGTGCCGTCCGGCGAGATCGAGGCTGGGCCGGGCGCCGTTCCTCTCGTCGTCGACGAACCCATCGTCGTTGCGCACGCGCCAACGACAGCGCTCAGCGCCGTCGCGAGGGCGATTCGCGGAATCCTATATGTCGTCATTAGGGCCAATCACCCGCTGCCTAACGCACGCAGCGTCAGCGAGAATCAGGTCGACGTCACCGGCCGTCCGCAAGTCGTGCAGAACTTCCATCCGAGCTCCAGCTCGGTGCCACACGCGTGACAATTGATGATCGTCAGATTCTGTCCGCAATGCGGGCAGAAAGTTATTCGTCGCCCAGACGGCAAGACGCCATTGCAGTAGCGGCATTGCTCACCCGCCTGTGGAACGATGGTCTGGCCGGCACGGGGTGGCGACGCGCTGGCGACCGCCCGTGGGGCAGTGGTCACCGTACTCGCGCTCGGTGCCGAGCGGTGTACGGCGCTCTGAGCTGGCTGTGGCGCGGGAGCGGTGGCGGTGGCGGAAACGTTCCTCGCCGCGACCGTCGTGGCCGCGGCTGCCCGCTGGGCCGGAATGCGTTGCGTCGTCTCTAGCGACTGCGACGTGCCGACGGTCGCGAGCGCCGGTTCGGCGGCAATGCCTATTTC
>QHUV01000547.1 GCA_003222065.1 Gemmatimonadota bacterium
TGCGAAGCTCGAGGGTGACGCGCTTCACCTTTGCCTGCGTCTCCGTGTCCTTGAGCGCCGCGACGCCACCGTACTTCACGATCGCGTTGATCGTGCCGGTCGCGTTTGGCCGCATGTCGCGGATCATCTCTGGTCGCGCGATCGCGTACCCGAGTCGCATGCCGGCCAGCGCCGCGATCTTGGAGAAGGTGCGCGTCACGATCACCGGCCGTCCGTCGAGGACGTACGGGACCGATGTCCCGTACTCGGGATCCTCGACGAAGTGGAAGTAGGCCTCGTCGATCAGCACTGGCATGTCCTCGGGAATCCCGTCGAGCAGCTGCTTGATCTCGCGCTGCGTGACGATCCGTCCCGTCGGATTGTTCGGGCTACACAGGTACACGAAGCCGATATCGCGGTTGAACGTCCGTGCGGCCTTGATCAGCCCCGGAATGTCCTGGCGAAAATCCGGAAGCACCGGCACCCTGATCGAATCCGCCTTGAAGGCGGTGACGTGCTGGTAGAGGACGTCGTACGACGGTTCGGAGCTCAGGATCTTGCGTCCATTGTGCAAGTACGTGTTGCACACGACGTCGAGGATCTCGCCGGATCCCGAGCCGAGCATGACGTTCTCTTCCTTCACGTCATGGTGCTTGGCGATGGCTTCGACGATGCCACCTTCGGGATAGCCGTAGCGATTCGCATACTTGAACGACTGCTGCATTGCCTTCATGACGGCCTCGGAGGGGCCGTAGGGGTTCTCGTTGTTGGCGAGCTTGGCGAGTGTGTCGTACTCGTCCGCGGTGCGTTGCGCGCGCGGTGCGCCGTTTCCGAGCACGCTCTGGGCCCACAGCCGCGACGACGGCTCGAGCGTGAGATAGCCTAACGCCGTTGTGACGCCGCCCACGAATCCGCGTCGAGAAATCCTACGTGTTCGGTCCATAACGCCTCAGGATGACGTTGGTAGTTCGAATCACCTTTTTACATACCGTTTCAGCGCCCGCGGCCCGACTTCGGCACCGTAGATCACTCCATCCCGGTCCACGGCGACACCCTCTGCCGCGCTCGTGCTCGGCGGACTCTCGTTAGGATCCGGGATCAACGCACGCACCGATCCGTCGCGCGCGCTGCCGATGCGAATCCCGCGCTTCCAGTTCGTCCGATCCTTGGCCACCGATCCCGATTCCGAGTCAGCGACATAAATGTTATCGCTCGCATCGATGTAGATCCCGCTCGGCCGGCTGAACTGATACCAGGTATCCAGCAGCTTGCCATCCTGATCGAAGATCTTGATCCGGTTGTTCCCACGGTCGCCGACGAATAACCGGCCGCGTGAGTCCATCGCTAGCGTGTGCGGCTGATCGAGATCATCGGGGCCATGGCCGAACGTCCCCCATGTTTTGATCAGCTTTCCGTCTTTTGAGAATTTGAGAATGCGCGCCGTCGATCCCGGTGCGGACGAGTGTCCCTCGGCGACGAAAATATCCCCGTTCGGCGCGACGAGCACGTCGTTAGGCTGCGTGAAGTACTCCGCGCCGCTCCCGCCGCCGGGTTTGCCAAGGGTGAGGAGCACCTTGCCGGTGTGATCAAACTTGAAGACCTGATGTCCCTTGGTCGGTCGCGGCGCCGAGGTATCGCGTGCGCCGCCGCGCCCGCTGCCGCCGGTGCAGGCGCAGTCCGTAACCCACACGTTCCCCTCACGATCGACAAAGATGCCGTGTGGCGATACGAACATCCCGGCGCCGAATGAGCTAACGAGCTTACCGTTCGCGTCGAACTTGTAGACAGCGGGCAGTCTTGATTCCGCGCAGCTGTTCGCGCCACACCGCTCGGCGACCCATACGCTCTTGCCATCGGGTGCGATGTCGACAGCGCTCGTCGCCCCCCACGGCCGGCCGAGCTGTGCCCAGCCTTCGATGGTGCGATAGGGATTGGGGAGGTCGTTCGTGGGTGCGGGGCTCCCTTGTGCCGCAACCTGCGCCCGACCGGTGATCGCCGGCGTTAGGCATGCGAGCGCGACACACAGCAGTCGTTTCATCGGACCTCACGACATTCGTTGTCATTCCGAGCGAAGCGAGGAATCTGCACTTCCACAACGGTAGAGTGGCTCAACGGGTCTTCACCTGCGTAAACGCTAATTGCTGGGAGTCTTGGTGGTCGCCTTCGTACTGTCCGTCTTCGGAGGCTCGTACTCTTTCTCGGGGATCTTGAAGACGTCGTTCACCGACGCGTCCGCCCACACCCCCAGGACGCGCTGCGCCACGTAATCGCCGATCTTCGGCCCGAACTTGAATCCTTCCGCATT
>QHUV01000548.1 GCA_003222065.1 Gemmatimonadota bacterium
ATCGTAGCCGTCGCAAAAGGGGAGGGGAGCGACGGCGGACACGGTCACGTCGAGACGCATTTCTTGCAAACTGACGAGCCGAAGGGGAACCCGTAACGACGACCCATGTTCATCTCTGACTTCGCCATTAAGCGTCCGATCATCACCGTCGTAACGATGATCGCGCTCGTCGTGTTCGGGCTCGCGGCATTGGCGCGTTTGGACACGGACGAGTTTCCGGCCATCGACAGCCCGATTGTCTTCGTCGCGATTGCGTATCCGGGCGCTTCGCCCGATGTCGTCGAGCGGGAGGTCGTGAGCCGGCTCGAGGACAAGATTTCCGGCATCAGCGGCGTCGATAAGATCAATTCGACGTCACGCGACGGATTTGCGCAGATCCTCGTGCAATTCGTGTTTAGTAAACCCGTCGATCAGGCGACGCAGGACATACGGGACGCGATCTCCGCGGTGCGCTCGCAGCTTCCGGCCGAGATTCTCGAGCCGATCATTCAGCGCTTCGATCCCAATCAACTGCCGATCGTCTCCCTGGCATTGACGTCGACAGTGCTGTCGACGCCGCAACTCACGGCGCTGGCCGATCCGACAATTGCCGGCGATCTGCGGTCGATCGCCGGCGTTGCCCAAGTGAACGTCGTCGGGGGCGACAGCGCCCAACTCAGCATAAACGTTCGGCCGACCGATCTCGCGGCATTCGGCGTCGGCATCGATCAGGTGGTGAATGCCGTCCGCGCGCAAAACCTCGCGGCGCCCGTTGGACAGGTGAACAGCGCGCTCGAGCAACGGTCGATTCGGCTCGAGGGTCGGTTCGAGCATCCTGAAGAGTTCAATCAGCTCGTCGTTGCGCAGCGCGGCGGGCAGCTCATTACGCTTGGTCAGGTGGCGATCGTGCAGGCCGGTGCCGCCGAGCCGACATCGGCCGCGCTGTTCAATGGCACGCAGGCGATCGGGTTGGACATCGTCAAGTCACGCGAGTACAGCACGACGGCGGTCGCCGATCTCGTCAAGGCGCGCATCGCGCAGCTACAGAAGACACTGCCGGCCGGAACCAGACTTGAAGTCGTCCGCGACGCGGGCGACCGGGTGCGCCATTCCGTGCGTAACGTCGAGGAGGCGTTGGTCGAGGGTGCGTTGCTCACCGTCCTCGTCGTGTTCCTGTTTCTCAACTCCTGGCGGTCGACGGTGATCACGGGTCTGGCGCTGCCGGTGTCGGTGCTGACGTCGTTCGTGCCGCTGGCGATCTTCGGCTTCACGCTGAACACGATGTCTCTCCTCGGCCTGTCGCTGGCGATCGGTATCCTGATCGACGACGCGATCGTCGTCCGCGAGAACATCGTTAGGCACGTGGAGCTCGGGAGCGATCACATGGTCGCGGCCCATGAAGCGACGGACGAAATCGGGCTTGCCGTTGCGGCGACGACGTTCTCGATCGTTGCCGTCTTCGTGCCCGTCGGTTTCATGCCTGGTACCGCCGGCCAGTGGTTCAAGCCGTTCGCCCTCACCATTGCCTGCGCGGTGCTCGTCTCGCTGTTCGTCTCGTTCTCGCTCGATCCGATGTTGTCGGCGTATTGGCCTGATCCACAGCTCGAAGCGCACGAGCGTCGTAATCCCGTCGCTCGGGCGTTGGAGCGCTTCAACATCTGGTTCGATCATCAGGCGGACCGATACAAGGGACTCATCGCCTGGGCGCTGGATCATCGCTGGACGATGGTCGGTCTGGCGGCGCTGTCGTTCGTGCTCGCTATCGCGCTGCAGATCGTCATTGGCGGCTTCGCGTTCGTGCCGGTGAGCGATCAGAGTGAGCTGAACATCGCCATCGAGACGCCGCCCGGCTCCAGCCTCGACTACACGACGCTCAAGGCGGAGGAAGTCGCGCGCATGGTCCGCGCGCGTCCCGAAGTGAGGTATACGTACACGACGGTGGGCAGCAGCACGGGCTCGGGCGAGGTCGACAATGGCAGCGTTTACGTTCGCCTCAAGCCCAAGAACCAGCGCAGCATCAGCCAGGACGCGTTCGGCCAGGTCATGCGCAAGCGCATGCGCTTGTTGGGCGGCGCGACGGCCTTTACCTACGCATCCGGCTTCGGCGGCGCGCAGAAGCAGCTGCAGTTGCAGCTGCAAGGCCCGGATCCAACCATCCTCGCCCAGCTCGCGGAAAAGATCGAGGCGATCGTGCGCTCGGTTCCCGGCGCGGTGGACGTCGGTTTGTCGACGCGCGGGCAAAAGCCTGAATTGAACGTCCGCGTCAACCGCGGGCTCGCTGGAGCGTTAGGCGTCAACCTCAGCCAGCTGGCGACCTCATTGCGCTTTGCGTTCGCCGGTGTCGACGCGGGGACGTGGGTCGATCCGTCCGGCATCTCACGATACGTGCACGTGCGGCTCGTTCCCGAGGCCCGCGAGAACGCGTCCGATCTCGGACAGCTGCCGGTCGTCGTCGCGGCGGCCGCGCCTAACCCCGTAGCGGCGCCGAACAACGGTGCGACGTCGACGGCGCCTCCAGTCGTGCCGCTCCGGCAAGTCGCGACCATCACACCGAGCTTCGGACCGGCACAGATCGACCACTACCAGCGGCAACGCGTGATCACCATCGGCGCGAACGTCGAGGGCGCTTCCTTCGGCAACGTTTCCAAGCAGGTCATGGGACGCGTCAAGCGACTGCAGATGCCAGCAGGATACCAGGTCTCTGCCGGAGGCCAGGCGGAGAGTCAGAACCAAGTATTCGGCAGCATCTTCACCGCGCTGGGAATCGCTGTCATGCTGATGTACCTGATTCTCGTCATTCAGTTTGGTTCCTTCCTGGATCCATTGGCGATCCTGATCTCGCTGCCGCTCTCGCTCATCGGCGTCGTCTTGGCTCTGATCATCACGCGGGACAGTTTGAACCTGATGAGCCTCATCGGCGTGATCCTGTTGATGGGCATCGTCGCCAAGAATGCGATTCTGCTCATCGACTTCGCGAAGTGG
>QHUV01000563.1 GCA_003222065.1 Gemmatimonadota bacterium
TCGGCACTCCCTTCGCCACGATCCGGCGCTTCATGTGCGATCCGAGGTCGATCACGAAATCGGCGTGGCGATACCCAGTTGCGTTCGCCCATTCGAGCAATTTCGCAAGCAGACTCCCGTCGCGAAGCATCCCCGATGCGACCTCCGCATCGGGGTGCAAATCCATGGACCACACACCGTAGTGCTGACCGCGGAGCGCGCGTGCAATCGCTCCGAGAAAGCCGAGCAGCGGCGGTGTCGTGAGAAACACTACCCCGTCACGACGCCGACCAAACAGAAGCACGCCGAGCACGCGCAGATAGAATGACAGATAGTCGACTATCCTGCCGAGGTGACGTCCGCGACCGAATGACGTCGTGCGCACACGCCGAATGGTGACGCCATTGCGGACCTCGCGCGCCGGCGCCTCCATCCTTCCTGCGACGTACCTGACGCGTCCCGTGAGCACCTCGACCAGGTACCCCTCCTGGGCGAGGTACTCCGCCAGATCGGTCAGGTGCTGTCCCGTCGACGCGACGTCCGGATAGTAGTGCTGATTGACGAGCAGTAATCGTGTCAGGACCCCACCGTTCGCCGACGACGGTGCTCCCGGTGCCATGTCAGTCTGCCGCCGACATCTCTTCCGGGGCGCTCCGCAATCCAACCAGAGCGAGGTCTCCACCGTGCGCGCTCCCGCCCGCATCGAGTTGATACGTGTCGGGCTGCTTCGCCATCTCGCTCCGAATCCACTGATACGTCACCGCCAGCCCCGCCTCCAGCGTCGTCCCCGGCTCCCAGCCCAACACCTCGCGCAACTGCGTGTTGTCCGAGTTCCGTCCTCGGACTCCCTGCGGTGCCGAGAGGTTGTAGCGCTTCCGAACCGTCTTCCCCGCTGCCTCGGCCACGAGATCCACGAGGTCGTTGATCGACACCAGGCGGTCCGTGCCGAGGTTCAGCGGCTCCTGGTGATCCGAGTGCATCAACCGGTAGATGCCCTCCACGCAGTCATCGATGTAGCAGTAGCTCCGCGTCTGCTCCCCGTCGCCCCACACCTCGATCTCGCCGCCGTCGGCGACGAGCGCCACTTTGCGGCAGATCGCCGCTGGACTCTTCTCCCGCCCGCCGTCGTACGTGCCTAACGGTCCGAAGATATTGTGGAACCGCACGACCCGGGTCTCGAGCCCATGGTCCTCGGTGTAGTGCCGGCACTGGCGCTCGCTGAAGAGCTTCTCCCAGCCGTAGCCGTCCTCGGGATCGGCCGGATAGGCGTCTTCTTCCTTGAGCGGCGTGACGTCGGTGCTCGTCTGCTTGTAGCCAGGATAGATGCAGGCGGAGCTCGTGTAGAGGTACCGCGTGATTCCGTTGAGCCGCGCGGCTTCGAGCATGTGAATGTTGATCAGCACGTTGTCGTGCATGATCACCGCTTTGTTGTGCTCGATGAAGCCGATGCCGCCCATGTTCGCGGCGAGGTTATAGACCTCATCGATGCCGCGTGTTGCTTGGAGGCAGTTGCCCCACCGCCGTAGGTCCAAGAGCTCGAACTCGTCCGCGCGCGTCGGCTCGTATTCCGGCATCTTGATGTCGACCCCGCGCACCCAATAGCCGCGGTCTTTCAAGTAGCTCACCAAGTGATGACCGATGAATCCACCGGCCCCGGTCACCAATACACGAGTCTTCGCGCTCATCTGCAGAGGAGGAGAAGGGTTCGAGTGTTAAGCAGCGCTAACGCGCCTCATGCTGCACGCGGACGACGGCGGTGATCACTGACTGCCGTGACCACGTGCGAGGCGTGAGCTCCTGGTGGGCGACCACAGGCGTAGGTCCCGCACCGATTTGCGGCTTGCATGTGCAATCTCTGGGCCCGCCTCCACTTGATTCTACGACTGGCCAGAAGGTGCGAATCTACCGCGGCGTCCGAACGAGGTGGGCGACTTTCGCATTCATAACGACCTTCCTCAAGCCGGCGTCTTGATGCCGGCGATTACCTCGGCGCCGCCACGTCGTAGGCGTCCGGCAAGCGCGTCGTCTACGCGTGCGCGTATTACGAGCGTGTCGCCGTCGGTACGCTGATCGATTACCTCACCACCGCGGTGGAGTTCGGCGAGGAGTTTCCCATCTCCCGCCGACAGTCGAATCTCGCTGAGCGGCCGACGCGATCGAATGGCGGTGCCGAGCGCCCGACGCAGAGGCTCCAAGCCACCCTCGTGCAGCGCGGACACGAACACAGCGCCCTTCACGAGGCGGCCGATGCGCTCCTGCAGGGCGAGCAAGTCCTCCTCGCTGAGGAGATCGATCTTGTTGAACACGAGCAGTCGCGGCCGATCCCCTACCCCCAGCTCCTCGAGCACTTGCTCGACGACGATGCGTTGCTCCTCCCACGTCGGCTGGCCCGCGTCGACGACATGCAGCAAGAGATCCGCCTCGGCTGTCTCCTCCAATGTGGCCCGAAATGACGCGACCAAATGGTGCGGCAGCTTGCGAATGAAGCCCACGGTGTCGGTGACGAGAACCTTCGCCTCACCAACGTCGACCTCTCGCGTCAACGGATCGAGCGTCGCGAATAGCCTGTCTTCTATGAAAATGTCTCGCCCGCCCGTCAGGCCAGCCAAGATCGATGACTTGCCCGCGTTGGTGTAACCGACGAGCGATGCCTTGAACTCGCGCTGCCTCGATTGACGCTGCACGACGCGTCCCTTCTGCACGTCGCGCAGCCGCTCCTTGAGGAGCTTGATGCGCTGATTGATCAGCCGGCGATCCGTCTCCAGCTGCGTTTCTCCAGGACCACGCATGCC
>QHUV01000564.1 GCA_003222065.1 Gemmatimonadota bacterium
GGCGCGAGACGGCCGAGGGCCGTCCAGCGCCGAGCCCACGGCCGAAAGCGCTCGATGCTCTCGCGTTCGAAACGCCAATACGTCGTCGCCGGCGTCCACATGTCGGTGAGCTTGTCGGGAAAGTAAAAGCCCGCTGGCATGACACCAACGACCGTAAGCGTGCCGCGAGCACCTTTCGACGCGTCGTCGATCGTTAGGGTCTTGCCGATGATGTCGGGCGCACCGGCAAACCAGCGCTGCCAGAACGAATGACTGATGACAATCACCGGGGCGTGCTCCGCTTCATCGGCCGGCGTGAGCGCGCGCCCAAGGGCGGGAGAAACGCCGAGGACAGCGAAGAGATTCGCCGACACGAGCGCGCTCCGCGCGCGGCCGCGCCCCGCCGATGGATCGTTCGCTATCGGCGCGACACGCTGCGTCGTGAAGAAAGCCAGCTCCTGGAAGACGTGATTCTCCGACGCCCAATCGGTGATCGTGCGGTAGGCGGTACCTTCTCGGTGCAGTCCGCGGCGCGCGTCGTCGGTCCAGACGAGGACGAGGTGGTTGACATCCCGATAAGGGAGCGGGCGGAGGATCACAGCATTTACGACGCTGAACATCGCGGTGTTCGCGCCGATGCCGAGTGTCAGCGTGAGCGCCGCGATCGCCGTGAAACCCGGATTTCGACGCAGTCCGCGCACGGCGTAACGCACGTCCTGCGAGAGCGTCTCGACACGCGCCTCCCAGCCGCCGGAGCGCACGCGCTCCTTCGTCGGCTCGACGCCGCCCATTTCCAATCGCACGACTCGCTCGGCGGCGTCACGCGGCAGGCCCGCCCGCATCTTTTCCTGCGTGGCTCGCTCGAGGTAGTCGCGTATCTCGTCGTCGAGCTCGCGCGCGACAAGCTCCTTCCTGATCAACGCCCGCAAACCGGCGCGCACCGCGCGCAGCAGGGACATGCGCCTCCGATGGGCTCTTTATGCCTCGAGAAGCCGCGCGATCGCGGCGACTCGCTGTCGCCACTCGGTCGTCTCGACCTCGAGACGCTTTCTGCCCTTCTTGGTCAGGTGGTAGTATTTGGCGCGCCGGTTGTTCTCACTCGCGCGCCATTCGGCGCCGATCAAACCATTCCGCTCCATACGCTGAAAAGCGAGAAGCAGCGACCCGGGATTTACACGGAACACGCCTTTGCTGATCTGCTCGATGCGCTTCGTGACGCCGAACCCGTGCATTGGCTGCAGGCTCAGGCTCTTGAGAATGAGCATGTCGAGCGTGCCTTGAATGACGTCCGTCGACTCGGGCATGGGCAGTAATTAATTGACGCTCCCCTTGGCATCCAAGTGTAGCTGGACAATGCCCTGTTTCCTCTTGGTTGTCAAGATGGAACGAGCTAGATCCGCTACACCCGTTCTTGCTCCTCCCGCTCTCGGTGCGCATAATGCGGGACAATATGAAAACACCAAGGACCTCCGACGGCGGCACGGCGGCGAGCGCGGCGAAACAGCTGGACCGTTTCATCGCCAAATTCGACGCCGCGCATCAGGCACTGATTCGTGACGTCCGCAAGGTCCTTCGCAAGCGGTTCCCAACCGCGTATGAGCTGGTGTATGACAATTACAATTTCTTCGTCATCGGCTACTCGCCGACGGACCGGCCATCCGACAGCATCATCTCGATCGCCGCGGCCGCCAACGGCATTGGGCTTTGTTTCATCCAAGGCGCACGCCTCCCCGATCCGCACAAAGTGCTCAACGGTTCGGGCAAGCAGACGCGCTTCGTTCGGCTCGAGTCCGCGAAGACATTGGCGCGCCCCGAGGTCGAAGCCCTCCTCGCCGCCGCGGTCGCCCAGGCGAAGACTCCATGGCGCGCGACGGGGCGAGGTGAGCTCGTCATTCGATCGGTCTCAGCGAAGCAACGGCCGCGTCGGAAGACGCAATAGCGCCCGCGGCTCGCCCCTCCTGCCTAACGACGCACGACTACTCGCCGAACCAACCCAGCGCCAGTGACAGCGCGACGCCCGCGTAGCTGACGCGTCGCGGCCCGAGCGCACCGAATGTGCCGAGAGTGAGGCCAGGTATACGTGCGTTCGCGACCGCCTGCGCCGAAAACGCGAGCGCCACTGCGTCGTGGCCGACTTCGTGTAGTTGACAGGCACTGTTGCAATCGGTGATAAATCGAGCTGCCGCGAGACCGACGGCGCCGACGAGAAATGCGCGGTTGCCGGCCGTGCGCGCTCCCGCGAGCAGCGCCACGCTGCTATGCTCGTCCGCGCTCCAGAAGGGTTGTACGGCGGAATACTGCGCGCCGATGGCGAAGGACCCGCGCGAGTACCAACCACCGGTGACACCGGCGAGGGTGGCTCCCGTCCCGGCACCGAGCCCGAGCGATACCCACACACGCTCCGGTGGCTCCCGCTGCGCGCTCTCCAGTGTGGCCTGCGCGCGGACTGAAGCGGCGTGAATGGCCAGCGACGGCAGCAACACGAACCAAATAATCGCACGAACTCCAGAGCGAGTCTGCCTCATCCTCAGCTTTTCGCGTCGTAATCTTTGAATAGCTCGAGCAGGTTCTGCCTCTGGAAGAACTGCGCCCAGCCAATGGCATCGCTATCATGCTTGCTGTCGCGAATGTGGGGATCGGCGCCCGCCGCCAGCAGAATGCGCGCGACCTCCTCATGACCCCCGAGGACGGCGAGATGCAGTGGTGTCAGCGCCGAGTCCCAGTGGTTCCAGAGCGCGCTGGGATTGGCGCCGCGCTCGAGCAGCCACCGCACGGCCGCGATGTCGTTGCGCTTCGCCATCAGGTGGAGCACCCCGCCACTGGCAATCACGCCGGGCTTGGCATTCGTTAGGCGTGCCGCCGTCTCCCAATCGTGCA
>QHUV01000565.1 GCA_003222065.1 Gemmatimonadota bacterium
TGGCGGCAACACACGCGGAGCAGACCTGCCCCAGACTGCGGCTGACGGCCGCCGGCGTGGCGACGTTCAACGCGAAGACGGGTTGGCCGCCGGAGGTCGAGACCGTCAGCTCGCCCGTCTTGGGCAGCAGCTCGCTGACGCTGACGCGTGTGCTATCGCCCGGGATCAACCACGTCTGATCCCACGAGGGTAGTTTGGTCGGCACGTCGCAAGCGCCGACGGCGACGAGCAAGAGCAGACCGAGGCGCGCGATCGCTCGCGCGGTGCTCGAAGTGTTTGGGCTGTGCATGAAGGGAGGCTCCCCGGTTCGTAAGAGCGTTGGGCCGCAATCCATAGATGGACGCCGCAACGGAGGCCCTGTCACCGCGCCTTTCACTCTCGGACGAATCAGCCGGGCCTGGGTTGAATCGAGACGATTCAATGCCCACGTTGAGATATGCGCATTTCACTGCTGCTCGCCTGCACAGCGACGGTTCTCTGGGCACGAACGCTCAACGCTCAACGCCCAACGCTCAACGCGAATGATCCGCCGCCGATACGGCGCGAGTTTCGCGCGGCATGGGTCGCCACGGTCACGAACATCGACTGGCCCTCGCGCCCCGATCTCGACACGTGGACGCAGCAGGCGGAGTTGCTCGCGATCCTCAACAGGGCCGTCGCGCTCCACCTCAACGCGATCATCTTTCAGATCCGGCCGGGCACGGACGCGCTCTACGCCTCGCGTCTCGAGCCGTGGTCGGAGTACCTAACGGGACGACAAGGCCGGCCCCCCGAGCCAGCGTGGGATCCCCTCGCCTTCGCCGTCGCCGAGGCGCACAGGCGCGGCATCGAGCTGCACGCCTGGTTCAATCCGTATCGTGCTCGTTATGCACGCCCGCTCAGCGACGCGGCGCGCACACATGTCAGCCGCACGCAGCCGCTGCTCGTCAGGCGATACGGTGACTATCTCTGGATGGATCCGGGCGAGCCGGCGGTGCGGAGGCGCGCCGTGCAGGTCGTGCTCGACGTCGTGAAGCGGTATGACATCGATGCCGTCCACATCGACGACTATTTCTATCCGTACCGCGAGCGCGACTCGAGCGGACGCTCCCTCGACTTTCCGGACTCGACGACCTACGCTCGCTATCGCCAAGGCGGCGGCACCCTCTCGCGCGACGATTGGCGACGGCATAACGTCGATCTGCTCGTCGAAGCGCTCGACCGTGGCGTCCACGCCACCAAGCGCTGGGTGAGGTTCGGCGTGAGTCCGATCGGCATCTGGCGCCCGGGAAATCCGCCGAGTGTGACGCCAGGCTTCGACGCATACCAGGAGATCTTCGCCGACACGCGGACGTGGCTGCGCAACGGCTGGGTAGACTACTGGGTGCCCCAGCTCTATTGGGCGATCGATTCGCCGCAGAGTTATCCCGTGCTCCTGAGCTGGTGGGCATCCCAGAACCTCAAGCACCGAAACCTTTGGATAGGTAACGGCCTGCACCGGGTCCGCGATGCGGACCCGGTGCAGGCGCCTATAGGTCGCTCATCGTGGCGCGCCGACGAGATCATCCAGCAGGTCGGCCTAACGAGAAGCAGCGTCGCTAGCGCGCCGAATGGCGGCGCGACCGGCAATGTCTTCTTCAGCATGAAGAACTTGATGACCAACGTCGACAGCATCGACGCGAA
>QHUV01000566.1 GCA_003222065.1 Gemmatimonadota bacterium
GCTAGCGTTTATCACTGAATCGTCTGATTCACGATGGACGAATCCCAGCCGACTCAGCGATTCGATTCAGGAACGTGAACGGCTGCATCCTGGACGATTCGCCATCCCTTGGGACCGCGACTCCAGACGGACGTCCATGTGCCGTGTAGCGTGGTTCGCACGCCTGCGGTAACGGTGAACACCTCGCGAAGCGGTACAGTCAGCACGGCCGCTGTCGGACTGAGAACGCGGAGGTCGCCCTTCGCGACGACCAGACTGTCGACCTGACGCACTGCACGAAATCCGTCGCGGAAATCTTGCTCCACGGCTGCACGCCCTCGTAGCAGGCGTCCATCGAGAGCGCGGGTGAGCGCCGAGTCGTCTGCATATGCCGCAAGCATGCGATCGACATCGACGCGCCGAATGGCTCCGACGAGCGAGTCGAACTGAAGCCGAACAGCCGCCGCCACTGCAGCCGTATCGTCTGGCGATAGCGCTGCCGGGCGCGAACACCCGAGCGCGTAGAGGACGAGTGCAATGTCACGCAGCCGCAGCCCGCACCGCGTGACAGTCGCGCTGCGCATTGCGCCTATTTAGCGAACCGAGCGTGCGGCGTCATACGCGACCTCAATTAACGACACTTCAGCAACAAGCACCGCATTCGCCGGAACCTCGCGTCGGAACCGTGTCCTGGAAGAAGATCACGAACGAAGGTGCCCGACCAAGTTTGATATGACGAGGCAAGATTTACCTTCAGCCACGGCGCAAATGTCGTCTGACGTATTTGCAGTGTCGCCGAGTCAGCCGGGGGCTGTGCCTTTGCCGCCGAAGACGCCGCAAGAAGGAAAGCCCATAGCAGTGGTGCCGCACCTAGGCGGTTACGCATTGTCACGACTCCGTTAATTGACAATGTTAGCACGTTCGAGCTTTAGCCGCAGATTCGGTTGCGGCGATATTATCGACACATGAGCGAGAGCATCGATCTCCGCCAGCTAGAGCAAGACCTCGGCGGGCGCTACCAGATTGTCCGCGAGCTCGGTCGCGGTGCTTTTGGGACCGTGTTCCTGGCTCGCGAGATCGCGCTGCATCGCCTCGTGGCGATCAAGGCGCTGCACCGCGAGCGCGTCGTGAGCGCCGAGGAGCGGGAACGCTTCACTCGCGAGGCGCGGACCATCGGGCAGCTGAGTCACCCGGGCATCGTTCCGCTACTCACATTTGGTGAGACGCCGGCCGTGCTGTACATGGTGATGCCATACGTCGGCGGCGAGAGTCTCGCTACGGTGCTGCGCGACAGCAGGCGTCTCGATCCGGATGACGCGCGTCGCATCCTCATCGAGATCGCCGACGCGGTAGCGTATGCGCATGGACAAGGCGTGCTGCATCGTGACATCAAGCCGGAAAACGTGCTGCTCGAGTCGCCGCCGCCAGGCGACGATGCGCCGCCTCGCGTGCGATTGATCGACTTCGGTGTCGCGGCCTTCCCAATGCGTGACCGCGGTGCGGGCGCGACGTATGACACATGGGGGACGCCCAACTTCATGGCGCCAGAGCAGGCGTTAGGCGAGCCGGAGCTCGATCCTCGAAGTGAGCTCTATTCAATCGGCGTGCTGGGCTATTTGCTGCTCACCGGTCAACTCCCGTTCGATTCGACCAAACCCTCCGCACGGCTAGTGCAACAGCGAAGCGAGCCGGCCGTGCCGCTTGCACGCCGAGCGCCAGGAGCGCCGGCCGATCTGGTGACGACAATCGACCGGTGTCTGGCATTCGAGCCCGAACGACGGTGGGTCAACGCGCGCGAATTGCGTAATGCCTTGATGCGCGGTTTGGACGCGACTGTGCCGACGGTGTCGCTGGCACGGCAAGCGCTTCGTGGCCGACGTCCCGTCCGCCGAACGAATCGGTCGCGCTCGACGCTCGTCAGCGAGAGTATATCCGCGGTTCACTTCACCGGGCTCGCCAACGACGCGCGGTTCAGCTTCCGCCGGCTGCGCAAGACGCCAGGGTTCACCGCCGCCATGATTCTGACGTTGGCGACAGGCATCGGGGCAACGACCGTGGTCTTCAGCTTGTTCGAGGCGCTCGTGCTGCGCGCCCCTGCCCTGCCCAACCCGGGGTCCCTCGTCGTGCTCGAGGAACGGCACAATGATGGGCACTCGATGGAGATGGGAGCAACGTCGTTCGCGTACGAGCGCTATCTCGCGTACGCGGCGGCGCTGCCGACGGTCTTCACGGGGCTGGTCGGGCAGACGATTAGAGACTTCTCATTGCGGTCGGGAACGGACGTCAGGACTGTTGGCGGTCTCGTAACCTCGGGTAACTACTTCGAGGTGCTCGGCATCCGACCGGCATTGGGGCGGTTCTACACCGGCTCGCAGGACAGCGCCGGCGGCGCCGAGCCAGTTGTCGTCATCGGTTATGACTTTTGGCAACGCGAGCTGCGTGGCGACCGCGGCGTGCTGGGCCGATCGATCGTTCTCGACAGCAGGCCGATGACGATCATCGGCGTGGCACCACGCGGGTTCCACGGCGCGTTTGCGGGCATCTACGCATTCGACGCGTGGGTGCCGGTCGCGGCATATCGCCAGTCCCCGCGCGCGACGCCGGCCAGCTCGCCTCGCCCGATTGGGGTCGTCGTATTCGGCCGGTTGCGTCCAGGCCTCAGCGCGGAGCAGGCGCATGTCGCGCTCCGGGTCGCGTTCCCGCGGATTCCGATGCGCAATCCGTCATCGCATGTGCTCGACGCGTGGGTCGAACCGCTTCACGCACTCACGCCCGACTCGCGAGGCGCAACCGCCGGCTTCATGACGATGCTGCTCGCGATCGCGTGCGTGGTGCTCTTCATCGCCGCGACGAACACCGCCGGAATGCTCCTCGCACGCGCGACGATCCTCCGGCGTGAAATCGCGACGCGTCTCGCCGTCGGAGCGACGCGGTTGCGACTCGTGCAACAGCTGGTTGTCGAGAGTTTGATCCTCTGTGCTCTTGCCGGTGCGATCGCCTTGCTCATTACGACATGGAGCGTGCGCGTCTTCAACGCGATGCCATCGCCGATGCCGTGGGCGCTCGAGCTGAACTTCTCCGTCAACATGCGCGTCTTTCTTTTTGCGGCGCTCGCCGTGCTCGGCGCGGGACTTCTCGCCGGACTCGCCCCCGCATTTCATGCAACTCGCGTCGACCTTGCGGCGGCAATGAAGGAGGGCGGGATGCAGTCCACCGTGCCGCGCGCGCGACTGCGCAGCGCGTTCGTCGTCGCGCAGATCGTACTTTCCGTGACGCTGTTGACCGTCGCTGCGTTGTTCGTGCGCAGCCTTCAGCGTGCGCTAACCATCGATCCCGGATTCGATGCCGCCGGTGTCGTCGCCGGCTCGCTCGACCTACGACCGCACGGCTACGACGACAAGCGCTTGGTCACGCTGCTCAACGGCCTGCTGGTGCGGCATAGCGGCCGACCTGAGATCGAGTCGGCATCATTCGCGGCCGATCCGCCGCCGTCGCGGTGATCAACGAAGCGTTGGGTCGTCGCTTGTGGCCCGGGCTCACGCCCGCCGACATGATCGGACGTCAATTCGAGCTCGATGGCGAGGGCACCACAGTGATTGGCGTCTCGAAAACCGGCAAGTATCTGGTGCTGCAAGAAGGACCGCGTCCGTTCGCGTACCTCGCGCTCGCCCAGCGCTTCACCGCGACGCCTACGTTATTCATTCGCTCGCGAGTCGAGCCGGCACTCGCACTGCGTGCAGCACGACAGGAGCTCGCAGCGCTCGACCCGAACATTGCGCTACAGCATCAGGGTACGCTGAGTGCCTGGCTGACTAAGTATATCGCCGGCCAACGACTCGGCGTCACTCTGATCGGCATCTTCGGTCTCATCGGACTCAGCCTCGCGGCAACGGGCATTTACGGGCTTCTGTCGTTCAACGTCGCTCAGCGATCGCGAGAGTTCGGCATCCGAATGGCACTCGGCGCGAACGCCGCCGATGTCGTCCGTTTGGTCCTGCGTCATGCTGCTGTTCTCGTCATCATCGGCACGGTGCTCGGATTGGGTGGTGCATGGGCCGCCGGCCGACTCGTTTCGAGTTTTCTTTTCGGCGTGAATCCCCACGACCCGATGGCGTTGATCGCGGTGTCACTTACTCTCGGCGTGACGGCACTCGTTGCGAGCGCCGTTCCGGTCCGGCGCGCAACGGCGGCGGATGCGATGTCGGCCCTCAGAGCGGATTGACGGGATCGCTGCTCTCTTGCGGCGGTAAGCGCGGCGGGGATGATCCGGCGCGACCTCATACAAGTACTTATATATGACGCTATACGACTATTTGTATGAGGTCGAAAGACCCGTAGCTAGATGCGAGCCCTAATAGGACATCCGGACACCGTCATGCTTCGTCGCCTCTTAATCATCATCGCTCTCGCGCTTCCTGCGTCGCTGGCGGCCCAATCGCAGGCTACCAGCGGGACGCGCAACGACGTCATGCTCGCCTTCGAGAACTTTGCCGACATCTTCGGCAGCCGGCTCGTCGCGGCTTTTGACTCGATCCCCGCCGGTCGATACGTCTACCGACCCACGCCGTTGCAGCAGAGCATTGGGTACATCGCTCAGCACCTCGAGGGTGCGAACTACGGGCTGTGTGAGCGCGTCGGGGGCCTGAAGCATCCCAGGACGGCGAAGGATTCGTTGGCGGATACCGTCAAGGCGCGATGGCCCAAGGATACTCTCGTCGGATCGAGTTGCCGGCATCCGCGCTGTCGCCGTACGTCGGCGTCTACCAACTCGCACCGGGACTGCAATTCGACGTTGCGCTGCGCGATGACGCGCTCTTTATCAAATCGACGGTGGCGCCCGCGGTGCGCCTGTGGCCCGAGAGCAGCAACGTGTTCTTCGTGAAGGAGGTCGACGCACAGATCACGTTTACCCGCGACGCGAACGGCGCCGTGAACGGTCTTGTCTTGCACCAGTACAGCCGCGACAGACCGGCACCGAGGATTCGTTAGGCACGATCTGTTGGCTCCGGCCTCGGAGCTTTCCAAACACTACTCGTCGACGACGACCACGAGCTTGCCGCTGCCGCGGTTCGCCTCCATGAATTGGTGCGCCTCGACAATCTCGTCGAACCGGAACGTGCGCTGCAGGTTCGCGCGGAAGCGCCCCTCGGCGACACCGTCGACGATTTTCTGCAGCGCCGCCGTGCTCCGCTCGGCCGAGGTGGTGCCGCTTTCGTAGACGGTTAGACGCACCGTCGACGGGATGTCCTCGAGTGGCTCGAAACGCTCGAGCACCCAGGCATTGCCGAGGATGCCTGTATTGCACACGATGCCGCGCGGCCGCGCAGCGCGCATCGAGTCGACTAGCGTCGTCGTGCCGACGAGGTCCAGCACTCCGTCGACGCCGCCTGGCACTCGACGCCGCACCTCCTCGGCGATGGTTCCCGTATCGATCACCACGTCGTCTACGTCGTTTGCGCGCAGCGACGCGGTCTTGGCTGCATCGCGCGTGGTGGCGAGCACACGCAGGCCAATGCCCTTGGCGAGCGAGGCCGCCGCCATCCCCACCGACGACGTTCCACCGCGGATGAGAAGCGTCTGCGCGGCCTGAACGTCCATCGCCTCGAAGAGCGAGCCCCAGGCAGTGAGGTACGTCTCTGGGAGCGACGCGAGCACGTCCCACGGGAGCGTTGTGCGAATCGGAAGGACGTGTTCGCGGGGCACGAGCGTGTACCCGGCGTAACCGCCGTCGTAGGCGCGGCCCATCTGGCCCATGAGCGCCGCGACCGTCTCGCCGCCTTTGAGGTCGGTGCCGCCCGCGTCGTCCACCTCGCCGACACACTCGATTCCGAGGACACGCGGGAACGTCACGCTCGGCGAGTGGCCCTGACGTGTGAAGAGCTCCGAGCGATTGAGCCC
>QHUV01000060.1 GCA_003222065.1 Gemmatimonadota bacterium
ACATGTGTGCGCGAGGCCACAGCAAGACTAGAGGCCGCCGCGAAGAATGGTGGGACGCCGTATCACGTTTTGGTAACCGACATTGGCCTACCAGACGGCAGCGGATGGGACCTCATCGCCGTAGTCCGAGAGCGTTGGCCGCTGCTGCGAATCGGCGTTGTGACGGGGTGGGAGCCACGCGCGACTGCGGGCGCAGAGGGGGATTTCGTACTCCGTAAACCAGTTCGCACGTCAGAGCTGCTGGCACACGTTGCTGGCGCTTGAACCAATCACGCAAGACAAGCCGTCGTACGAGAGCGTCGGCGATAAGGCTGGCGCTCCTCTCCGTGCTAATACAGATTCTCGCCAGATGAGTGAAACTGCCAAGATCCGCGTCCTGATCGCCGAGGATGACGACAACGCACGGTCTCTGCTCGTGGAGCTTCTCGCAACACTCGGCCACACGGTGGTGTCCGAGGTGGCGACGGGACGCGAAGCGTATGAGAGTGCGAAAGACGTCGTCCCCGACGTCGTGCTCCTCGACGTCCACATGCCGGATGGATCGGGTATCGAGGCCGCGGAGCGAATAACGCAGAACATCCCCGGCGTTGCCGTCGTTCTCTTCAGTGGCGACCAATCGCTGACGCTCAGTGATCGCGACGTCACGGCAACAGCGGCGATCGCGTTCCTTCCCAAGCCGGCCCCGCCGCGCGTACTCGACTCGACGATCCGTCTCGCCGCAACGCGCGCCAAGGAATTGCTAAACGCGCGGAAAGACGCCGAGGCAGCAAAGCAGGCGCTCGAGAACCGCAAGACGATCGAGCGCGCAAAGGGCATTCTGATGCGTCGAACTGGTTCGTCGGAGCAGGAAGCCTATCGCATCTTACAGCGTACGAGTCAGGACCGCTCAGTGCCAATGGTGGAGATTGCAAAGGCTGTACTGGCGAGCGAGCCGGGATTGCACGATACGGCTAAAGGATAATCCGTGGTTGGTTGTCGGTGATCGGTGGATAAAGAAAACCCCGCGAGCAAACTCGCGGGGTTTAGTTCTTACTAACGATCAATGATTACTGATCAGTGGCCGCCGACTACCTACTTCAGTCGCACGATCGACATCACCAATGCCGTCGACGGTGTGTCCCACTTCACCGAGCCAGTTTGTGCCGCGGCGACACCGAATCGGACGTAGGCGGCGCTGCCGCCATTGAGCGTCACCGACAGTGGCGAACCGTCACCAACAGTGACCGTGGCCAACGGATAGCTCTTGACGCTCGGGAGGAATGTGTAAACGGAGCGGAAGTTCCAGCTCGGATGCTGCCACTGGTTGTTGACTCCCGTTAGGTCGTCAGCGATGTTGGCGACCGCCCAATCGCGGAATATCGACGGGAGCCCGGTACCAAAGACATTCTGAAGATTGGCGATTCCTGTCGTCGTCGAGTTCACGAGCTTGAACCAGGTGTCGCTGTCGGACGTGCCGCGATGGTCGGCCGCATAACGAAGGAATGACCAGGTCGCGCCGCGCGTCCCCAACGAGTCGTTATTCGCGTAGGGCGAATTGGTCGCCGGCTTCAGCAGGTATGAGCGGAAGCGGCCGAAGTTGCTCTGCTGGTCGAAGTTGTACGCATCGACGTTTTTCTGGTTGCCGATGAACCGTGTGCTGTCGATGTCCAGCCGCGGTGTGAGACCGGCGCTCTGTTGATAGAAGAGCAGCTCTTCCGCGACGTGGCTCAAACCTTCGTTGAGCCAAACAACCTCGAAGTCCGTCGCTGCCGTGTTCACATAAAGACGGCGGGACGCGTTGATCAGATGCTGAAACTCGTGCGCCGTCGTCGACACCGTCAGGTGCGAGACGAAATTCTTCGTCCGCACGTTGCCATTGACGACGCCGTTCGGATCGGGGACGAGCAGGTAGAACATCTCGGCGACGTTGCTGCTCGGACATCCCGATCCGGAGCCCAGTTGCGGCGAGTCCTGTTTCGGAAAGAGATCGCGACCGTAGAAAAAGCCACCAACGACCGACTGACTTCCGGTTGGCGTCAGCTCGTTCACGGCGCGCGTGAAGAACAGGATTGCCTTGCCGTTGTTATCGATGTCGGACGGCGTACCGAACGCGGTCACGTCCATCGTGTAGACGGAATCGAACTGCGTGCCGATCGCTATGTAGTCGGCGTCGGTGTAGCCGCCAGTCGGATTATTGATGTCGTCAACGACGATCGCCGTGTTCGATATCGCGGCAACGCGGCCTTGCCGCAGCGTTGCCGTCGTGCATGCGGCGGCGAGCGTGCCCCCAGTCTGCGTGTTCAGCGTGATCGTGTCACCGACCAGCACCGCCGACGAAGTGGTCGAGAACGACGGTCGAAGGCGGGTGCCGGTCGCGCCTGACGTGAAGCGGCTCTTGTACCATGCTCGTGCGGCGGGAATGAGCGACGTTAGGACTCGGCGCTCGCTCTCACGCAGGCTGGCATCGAAATCCGTCGCCGGCGCGAGGAGTGTCGTGCTGTTCGCGCTCGGGAGCGCGTTGGACATCGGTGCCGTGGCGAGCGTTCGCGATTGCAGTGGCGTCGTTACCGTAGACACGCCAGACGTCGTGAATGAAACCGTCGCTTTGTTGGCGAATCCGAAATCCCCATTGAATGGAACGAGGGCATACTCGCCGGCGGAGGTCGCCGACAAGAAGACGCAACCGCCAGTGATCGCCGGGCGTACCTCGCCGACTGCCAAGGTGACCGGATTGGACGAATTGCAGAGGGAGTGCGTCGGCTCCGTACCACTCTTGCAACCCGAGATGAGCGCGAACAGCCCGATCGCTATTGGGGCGAACGCTCCGCGAGTGCGGGGAGCGAGCATGGATTACTCCTGGTGCAGGGGACACACGCCGGACGATTCAGGCGGCGTCTCGTAAATGGAGGTGGGGCGAGATCCATTCGCCCCCGCTTCACGCGCATTACGACACGACGAGCACAGTTCGTACCCCTGTGCGCGTCGAGAGATCGAAAACCAAAAGTCAGAATCTACCCGGCGAATATGCCATCTGGTTCCCGCTTGCGGCCGTGCTTCCGTTCCTCGATCCGAGTGAGGAAGCTCACACCAACCCTGTGGCAGTATCGATTTGACCGACGCCTTGAAGACACTTTCGACCAGATCTACACCTACGCCGCGGGCGCGGCCTCGGCACTTGGCTTTGGATGGATGTAGGTCTCCATGCCGAGTCCCAGGTAGATCGTACCGGCGACAAGCGCCGCCGAGACCAAGAACGGTAGCTCGACCGAACGGTCGAACATGATCCCCGCGAGAATCGGGAAGACGACACGCGCGGATCCTCCGAACGTCTGCTGCACGCCCATGTAGAGGCCGCGCTCGCTACTCGGAATCACGCGCGACAAGAGCGCCGTTACACAGGGAAACGTGAACGCCGTCCCAAGAGGGACAAGCGCGACGGCGAGAGCGAGCGGCAGGTACGGCAAAACGGCGACGAACGACACGGACAGATCGAGCTTCTGCGCCACAGCCGCCGGATCTCGCAGCGGATACATGAATGCGATTGCGGCAAGGCCGATGGCCAGCAGCATCGATCCAAAACGTGACAGCCGTGCTTCACCAAATCGATCGACCGCCCATCCGAGAATGAGGGCACGCGTGAGGACGGAGATCGTCCCGATGTATGTGAAGAAGAATCCGATGTTCTTTGCCGTCACGCCAAACCGCACGGAAAGAAACAGGGCGAGAATTGTCATAGCGCCCTGAAAGGCACCCATTGCGATAGCGTAGATCCAAATGAGTCGTGAGGCAGGCTCGCTCGAGTGCGTCACGACGTGCGACAACGCGTCTCGAGATCGAGAGCGGGTGCGTCCCGTTGCTTTCGCCTCCACCATGTCGCGAGACTCCGACAGGAAATACCACGCGAAGGCAATGTTGATGACGCACAGCGCGGCCGCGGCGAGCCCGGGTCCGCTGCGTCCCCAATGGCTTGCCACCGGCCCGAGCACCGGGCCTAACGCCACTCCCGCGTTCGTCGCCGCCGAGAGCCAACCCAGTCCTTTGGCGCGCTCCTCCGGTCGAAGCGCATCGGCGACATATGCCTGAATGACACTGACCGTGCCGCCACCCGCGCCCTGAACAAGGCGCGACAGGAAAAGCAGCCAGAGAACGTTAGCATACGCGAATACCACGTACGCGATCGCTGACGCCGTCAGTCCGACAAGGAGTGCCGGTCGCCGGCCATATCGATCGGAGAAGCGTCCCCACACGGGAGCCGTGATCAGCTGCGCGATCGCGAACGACGAGACGAGCAGCCCGACGATGAAGCCGTTGGCGCCCAGGTCCTTGGCGTAGAAGGGCAGGAGGGGGATGATCATCAACAATCCCACCATGTCCACGAACGCCGTGATCATCAAAACGAAAAGCTTACCCATGCTGATAACTAACGGTCACGGCGTTCCGAAGGTCGAGGCGCCACGCGTCAAACTTACTGAATGCTGACAGGGGCTATTCGGCAACTTTTCCCAGCGCCGCGGGCGGTACGGCACGACCAACGACGCCAGCCAGCGCAACGATCGTCAGCACGTACGGAATCATCTCGACGAACTGCGACGGGATCAGTTGCGCACCTTGCAGTTGGATCTGGAGCGTCTCCGCGGCTGCGAAGAGCAGGCATGCAAGACCGACGCGCAACGGATCCCATCGCCCGAAAATCGTCGCGGCAAGGGCAATGAAACCGCGCCCGGCCGTCATCTGGTCGGTGAACTGGTGCTGATCGAGAACCAGATAAACTCCTCCGAGACCGGCGAGGATCCCCGAAAGAATCACCGCGCTGTAGCGCACGCGCGGTACTGGGATGCCGACCGATCTCGCCGCCACAGGGTGCTCGCCCACCGCGCGCACGCGCAGACCAAAGGGCGTGCGGTAGAGCACCCATCCAATCACCGGGATCGCGATCACCCCGAGCCAGATCATCGGATTGCTCAATAGCGCCGACACGCCGGTACCGGCGTGCTCGGCGCCGAAGCCCGCCACGCGCGGCGAATTCGATGAGCTGCCGAAGGCGAGACGCAGGAAGAATCGTGTCAACCCGATCGCCAATAGGTTGATCGCGATACCGATCACGACTTGATCGGCACGGAAGCGGATCGCGCTCACTCCATATACGAGCGCGAGGAGGGCTCCCCCGCCGATGCCCGAGAGCACACCGATCCACGCGCTGTGGCCGTAGTAGCTACCGAGCGCGGCACCGAAGGCGCCGCCAAGCATGTATCCCTCGAGCGTCAATCCGATGAGTCCCGCGCGCTCCGACACGACGCCGCCTGCCGCGGCGAACAAATATGGAATGGCGATGCGCAGCGTTTGCGCGAGGAACAAGAGAGCCGCCATCAGGCGCGTTTCCGCTGCGCGCGAATCATCCGGCGCACCTCGGGCACCGAAACCGCGACGGCGATGATCACAACCGCCTGAAGCACCTCGACGAACTGCTTCGGCACAAGCGCATTGACGGCGAGACCGCCTTGTGAGATGGTCGCGAACAGCAGCGCGGCGAGCGCCGCGCCTAACGGGTGCGTCCCGCCAACGAGCGCGACGGCAATTCCCAAGAAACCAGCGCCGCCGGCAAAGCCTTCCTCATAGTAGTGTTTGTACCCGAGGACAAAATTGAGCCCGCCGAGCCCCGCGATCGCGCCGGAGATTGCCATCGCGCGCGTCCAAACCACGCCGGGCCGGACCCCGCCGTACTCCGCCGCCTCCGGTTGAAGACCGACCGCTCGCAGCTCGAAGCCGCGTCGGGTGTGGAACAGGTACCACCACGCTCCCGCGCAGGCGAGTACAGCCAGCAGCAGAACAACGTTGACCGCGGAGCCATGAAAACTCGCGAAGAAATCCGAGAAGCGAGGTAAAGCGCCGCTTCGGATCTCCGTCGTATGAAGTGTCTCCGGTACGTTGAGATGAGCCGCGGTCAAATAGCTGAGCAGCGCGAGCACGACGAAGTTGAGCATGATGGTCGTGATCACTTCGTGCGCGCCAAATCGCGCCTTGAGCACGCCCGCCGTTCCACCGACGATCCCACCGCCCAACGCGGCAGCGGCGACATACACGGGCAGCGTCGCGATCCACGGTAATCCGGGGGGAAGCGCGAGACCGACCGTGGCGGCGGCGAAGCCGCCCGCGGCCAGCTGACTCTCCGCCCCGATGTTGAACAAGCCGGCACGTAGAGCAAAAGCGATCGCGAGTCCGGTGAACGTGAGTGTCGTCGCCTTGTACAGCACTTGTCCAAAACCGTAGCTATTTCCCCACGTGCCCTCGAGCAGGAGCCGATAGACTGCTCCAGGCGACTGACCGAAGACGACGATCAAGATGTCGCCGACGATCGCCGCGACGAGCAGCGCGACGAGCGACGGTAGCAAGGACTCCTCGAGCCGAATCCAGACCGCACCGCTACGCGGCGCAGTCTGTGATCTTATGGAAGCTTCGCGCGCGACCTCGCCGGAAGACGACATGGTCACGCGGCCTCCTCCGCGCCGGTCATGTATGGTCCGAGGACCGATTCACTTGCTTGCGCGCGCGGCAGGACGACGACGAATCGTCCGCCGTACATCACCGCGACCCGGTCGGATAGTGCCAGTATCTCGGCTAGATCGGCAGAGACGAGCAGAATCGCCTTTCCGGCGTCTCGCGCGCCACGTAACTGTGCGTGAATGAACTCGATGGCGCCGACATCGACGCCGCGCGTCGGCTGTGCCGCGAGGAGGACGCGAAAATCGCGGCCCATCTCACGGGCGACGACGATCTTCTGCTGATTGCCGCCAGAGAGGGCGCGCGCCGGCAGCGTCGGATCGTTAGGTCTGATGTCGAATGCCGCAATCTGTCGGCGCGCATTGTCGGCGATTCGATCGCCGTCCAAGGTGTTCAGAAAGCCCCCGCGCGCGAATCGGTGCTGCTGTCCGAGAATCAGATTCTCCGCGATCGAGTAGTCGAGGACGAGGCCGCGCGCGTGACGATCCTCGGGAATGTGCGATAGGCCGGCTTGGCCTCGCGCCCGAACGGCGGTGTGCGTGATGTCTCGATGGTCGAGCAGGATCGAGCCGGACCGCACCTGTCGGAACCCGGCGATCGCCTCGATGAGCTCCGTCTGCCCGTTTCCTTCGACGCCGGCAACGCCGAGAATCTCTCCCGGCGAGATGCTGAAGCTCACGTCGTCCACGGCCCTCGTGCGCCGCGCGTTCCCGACGGCGAGCACTCGTACTTCGAGTGCCGGGAGCGGGAATGACGAGGTGCCTAACGACCTTGCGTCGGAGGCTGGCGCCACCGACTCGCCGTCGCGCGCGACCGCCCAACCCTCGCCGGCCATCGCCGCGTCCTGGCGCATTTCCGTCGCCAACACCACGTCCCGGCCAACCATCTCGCGCGCGATCTCCGGCGGCGTCGTGTCCGCCGTGCGCAGCCGCGCGGTCGTCCGCCCATGCCGCATCACCGTGACCGTATCAGAAATGCTCATCACTTCGTCCAGCTTGTGAGTGATGAGCACAATCGTCTCGCCGCGCGCTCGCATGTGCCGGAGCACCTGCCACAGCTCGGCCACTTCCGGAGGCGACAGCACGGCCGTCGGCTCGTCGAGAATCAGCGTGCGCGCGCCGCGATATAACGCCTTGAGAATCTCGACGCGTTGCGCTTCCCCGACCGAAAGCTCCGAGACGCGCTGCAGAGCGTTCACGCGCAGGCCCGTGCGCTGACTCAACGCGTCCACTTCCCGAGCGGCGCGCGCGGTGTCCAAAACGCGCAAGGCGCCATCCTTCGTCAGTTCGGCGCCAAGCATGAGATTCTCAGCGACGGTGAGTGTCGACACGAGCATGAAGTGCTGATGCACCATACCGACGCCCGCCGCGATCGCCTCCGCCGTACTCCAACCCGTTACCTCATGGAGAATTCCATCCGCGTCGGCAACCTCCATGCGTCCGGAATCGGGAGCGTACATACCACTCAAGGCTCGCATGAGCGTCGACTTGCCGGCGCCATTCTCACCGACAAGCGCGTGAATTTCTCCGCGCATGACTTCGAGCGACGCGCCGCGATTCGCGCGCACGGGGCCGAATGACTTATGGATGTCGGTGAGCCGGATGGCCGGCGCGCCCGGCGTCGGCATCATCTCGTCGACGGCACGTAAATGCGTCCGGCGACGATCTCACCGCGGAGAGCCTCGAGTCGCGAACGCACGCTGTCCGGGATGAGGCCACGGTTCTGAGCATCGTACACGTAACCGACGCCATGCTCCGCCAGCCCGAGCTGATAGATACCGCCCCTGAACCGATGCTCCTTCACCAGCTTGATGACGTCGAACACCGCTTCGTCGACACCCTTGACCATTGACGTCAGCACGTGGCCCGGCGCTTCCGCGTATTGATCCGCGTCCACTCCGATGGCGAGGTGTCCCGTCTGGCGCGCTGCCTCGAACACACCCAGGCCGGTCGACCCTGATGCGTGATAGATGATGTCGGCGCCTTGACCATATTGGCTGAGCGCGAGCTCCTTGCCCTTGCCCGGGTTTCGAAATGCCTCCGGCGTGACACCCGCGTAGCCAACAAGCACCGTGCACTGCGGACACACCTCCTTCACGCCAGCGCGGTAGCCCGCCTCGAACTTCACGATCAACGGTGAGTCCATCCCGCCAACAAAGCCGAGCTTCTTCGTCTTGCTCTCGAGCGCGGCGAGAGCACCGACGAGAAACGACCCTTGCTCTTCCCGGAACTTGAGCGCCGCCACGTTAGGCGGCGGCGCGATCGGATTGCCGGCGGGATCGGTGGCCACCGCGAAGTCGATCCCGGCGAAGTTCGTTCGCGGATAGTCCTTCGCCAGCTGCGTCAGGTCGTCCGTGAAGATGAATCCGACGCCAATCACGAGGTCCATGCCTTCGGCCGCAAGGAGCCGAAGGCCTGACTCTCGATCTGAGCCATCGCCCGGCTCGATGAAGCGAACGCGCGCACCGAGCTCCCGCTCGGCGCGCGTGCCCCCAACGTACGCGCCGTCGTTGAACGACTTGTCGCCGCGTCCGCCGAGATCGAACACGATGCCGACGTTGACGTCGGATGGCGACCGAGCGGCACTCGCGCCGGTCGGGCGCACGAACAGAAACACGACGTGAACGACAACCAGTACGGCGAGCAACACCAGCAATTTCCGGCTCTTCGATAGCGCCACCGCGTACGCGCAAGGAGGAATCGCCGCCGCGCTCGGAGCAGGTGACTCACCTGAGCTCCACCGGCGCGATACACTCGCCGCCGGTGCGGCATTGTGTGACGCCGCGGCGGTTCAGGTGCTCGTCGAAGAAGGCCCGGCGCGAGTGCGCGAGCTTCAAACCGCCGGTGCCGCGTTCGACCTCGATCCGACGGGCGATCTCAAGCTCGGACGCGAGGCAGCGCATTCGAAGAATCGTATCGTCCACGCGCACGGCGATCAAACGGGCGCCGAGGTCGCGCGCACGCTCATCGATCGCGTCCACGAGAGCGAGCGCGTCGGCGTGATCGAGAAGGCCCGCGTGCTCGACCTCATCGTCCGACGTGACGAATGCGTCGGCGTGCGCGCCAGCATCGCTGGCCGCGCCGCCGAGATCATCGCGGACGTGACTGTCCTGGCGACCGGTGGTTGCGGCCAGGTTTTTCGTTACACGACCAATCCCGTCGTCGCGACCGGCGACGGTTTCGCAATTGCTCATCGCGCCGGCGCCCGACTCGCCGATATGGAGTTCGTGCAGTTTCATCCGACCGCGCTGGATACGCCGGAGAATCCGCTGCAGCTGATCTCCGAAGCCGTCCGCGGCGAAGGAGCCATTCTCGTGAACGCCGCCCGCGAGCGCTTCATGGTGAAGCGTCACCAGCTCGCCGAGCTGGCGCCGCGCGACGTCGTCGCCCGTGCCATCTTTCGCGAGCAGCGGCAGGGGAGCGTCCACCTCGACGCGCGCAAGCTGGGCGAGAATTTCACGAAGCGCTTTCCCGGCATCTTTTCCATCTGCATGGCACGCGGCATCGACCCGCGCCGCGATCTCATACCTGTCACACCCGCGGCGCACTACATGATGGGCGGTGTCGTGACCGACCTCTGCGGCCGCTCGACGCTCAAGCGGCTGTACGCGGTCGGCGAGGTCGCGCGCACGGGCGTCCACGGCGCCAATCGCCTCGCGTCAAACTCACTGCTCGAAGGTCTTGTCTTCGCGGAGCGCACGGCGCGCGACTTATCGACGATCGAACCGATGCGGTCCGAGCCGCCCGCGGGGAAATGGCATGTTTCGGCGCTTGCCGATCGAGGAGCGGCCCACGTGAGCGCCGATGCAGTTCGCGCGCTGATGTGGGAGCACGCGGGCATAGCCCGCACTGCCAGTGGCCTGCGGTCGGCGCTCTCCTCCCTTGCCAACATCGAAGAGCGTCTTCCGACTGGTGCGACGGAAGAGCAGAACCTCGTCGAGACCGCGCGCCTCATCATCGAAGCCGCACTGCTGCGGAAAGAATCGCGAGGCGGCCACTACCGTTCCGACTTTCCCAAGCCGGAGCCCTCCTGGCAGGATCGGCATATCGAGCAATGAGCTCGCTGGGCTTCAGTGATTCGAGTTCTCACGGAGTGGCGCGCCCGCGTTTTGCAGCACTGATACGTTTTCCTCCGAACCGACCTGACGAATTACATTGACGGGCATGGCCACCGCTTCCGCTTTCCATAGTCGGGACGAGCTCGTTGCCGAACTTCAAGCGGATATCAAGCAACTTGCTCGAAAGCGCAACGCGGTCATTCTCGCGCATAACTACGAGCGTCCCGAAGTCCAGGACGTAGCCGATTTTGTCGGCGATTCGCTGGGCCTGTCGCGCGAGGCCGCGAAGACCAGCGCCGCGGTCATCGTGTTCTGCGGCGTGCACTTCATGGCCGAGACCGCGGCCATTCTGTCGCCGACGAAGACCGTTTTACTTCCCGATCTCGCCGCCGGGTGCTCTCTTGCCTCGACCATCGATGCGAAGCAGCTCATCGCCTGGAAAGCCGAGCACCCCGGTGCCGTCGTCGTCTCCTACGTCAATACGACCGCCGAAGTCAAAGCCGAGAGCGACTACTGCTGTACTTCCGGCAACGCCGTGGAAGTCGTCAATTCAATCGCTGCAGACAAGCAGATCCTTTTCCTTCCCGACATGTTCCTTGGCGCGCACGTTCGTCGGATGACGAAGCGTGAGAACATTCTTGTGTGGATGGGTGAGTGCCACGTGCACGCCGGTATCGACCCGGAGAACATTCGGCTGCAACGTCAGCTTCATCCCAATGCCGAGTTTCTCATTCACCCCGAGTGCGGCTGTTCAACGAGCGTTCTCGAGGCCATGTCAGCCGGCGACATCGACGCGGATGGCGTGCAAATCCTCTCCACGGAAGGAATGATCAAGCGGCCGGCGCTCTCCGACGCGGACGAGTTCATCGTTGCGACGGAGGTCGGCATACTCCATCGCTTGCGTCGGGAGAATCCGAGCAAGCGATTCCACGCCGCGAATGACCGGGCTTCGTGCGCCTACATGAAGGTGACCACGCTTCCAAAGGTGCGCACCGCGCTCGAACGGCTGCAGCATCACATTACCGTGCCTTCTGCCACCGCTGATCGCGCGCGCCGCGCCATCGAGCGGATGGTGGCCATTGGCGGGAACGCCAAACAACCACTCTCGCCAATTCCCGACGGCGTCGATCCGGGCGAGTAGCGACTGGCCGACTCGCCCGAGAACGAATCGCCATCACGAACGAGGGAGCTATGGAGAATCCCACGCCCATGTCCGAGTCGCAGCCGCAGCGTCGATCCATTCGTACGGTCACCCCGCTCAGCGTTCCGGCGATCGACGGCGCCGGTACGCTCAGGCTCCCTCTCAAGCAGCAAGCGCTCGATGCCCTGGTGCGTGGTGCCCTCGACGAGGACGGCGCATTCGACGACCTAACGACAATTGCGACGGTGGTCTCGGAGCGGCGCGCGCGTGCGTCGCTCGTTGCCCGTGAGAACGGCATCGTCTGTGGCGTTGCGTTGGCGCTCAATGCATTTCGTCTACTGGATCCCAAGGTCGCCATTCGCATCGACGCCGAAGACGGAATGCGCGTGTCGCCCGGGTCGTCGATCCTCTTCGTCAACGGCAATGCACGTGCGCTACTCTCCGCCGAACGCGTGGCGCTCAACTTTCTCCAACGTCTGTCGGGGATTGCGTCGCTCACCGCGCAGTTCGTCGCCGCGATCGAAGGCACGGGCGCCAAGATCCTCGATACGCGCAAGACGACGCCTGGCTGGCGACAGCTGGAGAAGTACGCGGTCCGTGCGGGTGGCGGAAGCAACCACCGCATGGACCTCTCGTCCGCGGTGCTGATCAAGGACAATCATCTCGCCGCGCTCGACGGTGACATTGCCGTGGCCGTGCACCGTGCCCGCGAGCTCGCCCCCGGCGTGAAGGTCGAAGTGGAGTGTGACACGATCGAGCAGGTGGATCGCGCGCTGGCCGCGGGCGCGGACATCATCATGCTCGATAACATGTCGCTCGACGAGATGAGGCGCGCCGTCCACCACGTGCGCAAGCGCGCCATTCTCGAAGCCTCGGGCGGTGTGAGCCTAACGACCGTACGTGGGATCGCCGAGACCGGCGTGGATTGGATCTCCGTGGGCGCGCTCACGCACTCGGCGCCGTCGATGGATCTGGCGGTGGATTTCGACTGAGTGATCGGTAGTCGGTGATCACCGATCACCGACTACCGCGTTAGGCGAGCCGCGCCAGCTCCGCCCTCGCCTTATCGACCGTAACGCCAAAATCGAGTAAAACCTGCGCGGCGATACCACGCTCCTCACGCACGAGCGCGAGGAGCAGGTGCTGCGTGTCCACTGTGGTCGCTTTCGACACGCGCGCCTCGGCCATCGCGAGCTCGAGCACCTCGTGCATTCTCGCTCGATCGACCCCCAGTACGTCGAGCACGACACCAGCCAACGATGGCATGGTCCTGCCATCGCGCGTGGAATCGTCGAGGAGCGCAATGAGCATGTGCTCGGTGCCAACGTGCGCATGTTGCAACCGAGCTGCTTCCTGGCGCGCCTCGCTGAGTACCGTGCGCAAGCGATCGGAGAACTCGAGAGCGTCCAAGCAGGGAGAGTTAAGGTTTCGTCAAACAGGCTATGACCTGAGGCAAGCAGCCACAAGTCGCATTCTTCGGTTACCATTTCGGTGCGACCTAATAGCACCGGCCATTCCGCGAATGTCCAATCTGTTGGCTGCACGCTCCCAGATGGCGGTCTCACTCGCCTTCCATATCATCTTCGCGGAAGTCGGGATCGCGATGCCGCTGATGATGACGATCGCCGAATGGCGCTGGCTGCGCACCTCGGACGGCGTCTATCTGGAGTTGGCGAAGCGATGGGCCAAGGGAACCGGGATCCTCTTCGCAGTCGGAGCCGTGTCGGGCACCGTACTCTCGTTCGAGCTCGGACTCCTGTGGCCAACCTTCATGCGCCACGCCGGTGCAATCATCGGAATGCCCTTCTCGCTCGAGGGCTTCGCGTTTTTCACAGAGGCGATTTTCCTCGGCGTGTACCTGTATGGGTGGGATCGAATCTCGCCGCGCGCCCATCTGACGGCCGGCGCGCTCGTCGCGGTGAGCGGCGCGCTATCGGGAATCTTCGTCGTCATCGCGAATGCGTGGATGAACGCGCCAGCTGGGTTCCGCGTCGTCGACGGCCAGCCTGTAGATGTCGATCCCCTTGCGGCGATGGCGAACCCCGCGGCGTTATCGCAAACGATTCACATGACGATCGCGGCATATGCGGCGACCGGTCTTGCCGTGGCGGGCATCCACGCACATGTGCTTCGCCGCCGTAGCGGCGCGGCGCTGAGCGAGGCGATGGCGCGGTTCCATCGTGCCGCGCTCACCGTTTCCCTCTTGCTAGGCATCCCGGCCGCAATCCTCCAACCGATCTCGGGAGACCTGAGTGCTCGCTTCGTAGGTCGCTGGCAGCCGGTGAAGCTGGCGTCGATGGAGGGGCAATTCGAGTCGGTTGCCGGTGCGCCATTACGCATTGGCGGCTGGCCTAACGTGCGCAGCGAGCAAACGCGATTCGCGCTCGAGATTCCTCGAGCATTGTCGTTGCTCGCTTTCCACGATCCGAACGCCGTGGTGCGAGGACTGAAAGAGTTTCCTCGAGATGAGTGGCCACCGGTGCCCGTTGTGCACGTGGCCTTTCAAGTCATGGTGGCGCTCGGTTCGACGATGGCGCTCGTGGCGATATGGGCGGCCGGGGTCGCATTGCGGCGCAAGCGGCTGCACTACGAAGCGACAGACCGCCGCCTGCTCCTCGGCCTCACGATAATCGCGCCGTTCGGGTTTCTCGCCACGGAAGCCGGATGGTTCGTGACTGAAGTCGGTCGACAGCCGTGGATCGTGTTCGGCGTATTGAAGACGCGCGACGCGGTGACGCCAATGCCGGGGCTCATCGTACCATTCCTCGCGGTAACATGCCTCTACTGCTCCCTTGGTATCGTCGTAGTATGGCTGTTGTGGCGCCAGATCGTTCGAACGTCAGGAATGGAGCGCTCACGGTGATCGAGTCGATTGCACCGTATCTCACGCTTCCGGCGATCCTCGCTGGCGCCGTCGCCGCCTCGCTCAATATCTACGCGCTGTCGGCCGGAGCCGACTTCGGCGGAGGCATCTGGGATCTACTGGCATCTGGCCCGCGCCGCGATCAGCAACGGACGCTCATCGCCGAGGCGATCGCTCCGATCTGGGAGGCAAATCACGTCTGGCTCATTCTCGTCATTGTCCTCCTGTTCACGGCATTCCCAGCGGCGTTCGCTCGGCTCATGACTGTGCTCCATATCCCCCTCACACTGATGCTGTTCGGAATCGTGCTCAGGGGTTCGGCGTTCACATTCCGCAGCTATGACAGCAGGCGAGATAGCGTGCAGCGTCGCTGGGGCCGGCTCTTCGCGATCGCCAGCACGATGACGCCGCTCGTCCTTGGAGTCATCGTGGGTGCGATCGCCACTGGAGCCATCGTCGATCCGGCCCACGGGTCCTTTGCCGAGACCTACGTCCTGCCATGGCTCGACGCATTTCCCCTCGCCGTGGGTGCCCTCGCCCTCGCGTTGTTCGCTTTCTTGGCCGCGGTCTATCTCACGGTCGAGGCGCGCGAGGATTTCCTCAAGGAAGATTTCCGGCGCCGCGCTCTCGTTGCCGCTCTGGCAGTGGCTGTCGCCGCCCTCATCGCACTGCTCCTTGCGCGATCTCGAGCGCCCCTGGTATGGGCGGGACTCACCCATGGCGTGCTGGCAGCGGTCTTTCGCGGCACCGCCGCGCTCTTCGCGTTAGGCGCGATGGGTGCGCTCTGGCGCCGCAGCTATCAGGCAGCGCGCGCCGCGGCCGTG
>QHUV01000061.1 GCA_003222065.1 Gemmatimonadota bacterium
GACCGCGGCGGCGTCGGTGGTCTGCGCCAAGCGGATCATGCCCGCAATCTAGGGTGACGCTCGGTGAACCGCAGAGGGCGAATCCCTCTGCGGTTAAATCACGCCTTAACTTCGCATGCCGCGAAATTCGGCGAGACAAGCCCCAGCCCCGCCCTGCAGCCCGTTACGAAAGTTCTGAACACGCTGTTCGCGCGTGCCGTGCCCCACCCGCTCCATCCGCGCGAGAATGCGCTGGTCTACGCGGTCGTTGCCGGTGAGCTGGGGCGTCGGATCGCCGGCGCTCGACATGCCGAACACGGCCTCCTCGACGTCGCCCTGCTCTAGCGACTTGTCAACCTGAGCATGCTGCGCGAAGGCGCCGGCGAGACAGTCCGCGGTCGCTTCGTTATCGTACGACAGCCGTGATTCATGGCCGAGCTGAATGGCGACGGCGTGCCCCATCTCATGCGCAATGACGCCGAGGCCCGCCATGTCACCGTCGGTACCAAGCGCGCGCGCGGCACTCTTCGCCTGCGCGGCAACGAAGATGTCGTCGAAGTAAACGGTGTTGTCCGCCGAACAGTAGCCGGCGTTGTTTGGCAACATGACGCCGCAGCTGGTGCGAATCGGCGACCGATAGCGCGCCAGCCGCGGCGCGGCGAACTGTTCGCCGATCTGCTTGAAGTCCGCGCTCCACATGTTGATCAACGCGTCGTAGGCAGCCTTCACCTTCGCATTCGAGGCGGCGACGTCCCGCGACGTGACTTCGACGGTCGGCGGACCCACTGGTGTTGTCTTGGCGCTCGCCACCGGGGCAATGCCGCCAAGAGCGAGCGCGACAATAGTGCTCCTGACTGTGGTGATTGATTTCATCGTCACATCCTCCCGCTCGTAGTACCCGGTGGCGAGCGAGGGGTTGCGACGGACTAGTGGGGCTTCGCCTTTCCTGCCTGGACCGCATGTTCGAGTGCGTCGAGCTTCTTCTGCGTCTCGGCCGCCACCGGCTGGCCGATGCGAATGGCGACGTCGCGGGCCATCCGGAATTGCGTGCGGGCGCTACTCGTGTCGTGGGCGGCCAGCAGACCATCGCCGAGGCTGTCGTAGACGTTAGGCGAGTCGGGATAATTCGCGACGTTCTGGCGGAAGATCCAGACGGCGACGTTCGGCATCTTGAAGCCTTGGAGCGCGGCGTAACCGAAATTGTTCATCTGGCCCTCCGGCACTTGCTCCGGAAGTCCGAGGTTGCGGGCGCCGCGGGCGTAGCTCTGTTCCGTCTCGGTGACGGCTTTGACGATCGACGCCGAGTCGGCGGTGGGGCCGAGCGCCATCACCGGCGTCCGCGTCAGCGACACGGGGGCAAACACGAAACGCAGCCCGTCGACGAGGCTCGGCTCCGGCGTTAGGCCGTGCGTGTCGTCGGGGTAATGCCGAAACGCGAAGGCGAGTCCGGCCGGTTTGATCGAATCGAGGCGGCTGGCAAAGCGACGCGCCGTGATGTCGATCGGCGGCTCCAGGCCGCCGCTCGTCGCGAAGATCCGCGTCGGGGCCGCGGCCTTGGCGATGGCATTGGCGTACTCGATCGCCACCGTCGAATCGTTCCACCAGAGCGATGGGCTCATGGCGACGATCCCGGCGAACGCACCGGGCTTCATTGCCGCGACATGGAGCGCGAACAACCCGCCGAACGAGTGGCCGGCGAGGATCGTCGAGGGGAGTGTGCGATAGTGCGATCGAATACGGGGGAGGGCTTCATCGACGATGAAGCTCAGGAAGTTGCCGTCGCCGCCCGCCGTCGGAAACGTCTTCGCGCCCGCGCCGGTGGCCGCGGGCGTCATGTCGCGCGTGCGGTCTTTCCCATTCGTCACGCCGACGATGAGGAGCGATGGAATGGCCCCACGATTCGCCAGAAAGTTGATGTTCGCGACGGCGGCGGTGAATTGCGGCTCGTCATTCGCGTCGAGGAGGACGAGCACCGGATATCGCTCGCCGACGGTCTTGTAGTTCGCCGGGGTCGCGACGTAGAGAATCCGCTGCTCTCCGAGTTTAGAAGATTGCAATGTATCGCGAACCCAGAGCGACGGCGCGGTGGCTTGCGCGCCTGCCGCCGACGCTAGAACGAGGAGGGAAACAGTCGCGCGCAGCATTCGCATGGCGTACGCCTTGACGAGAAGGGGATGGATGCGCTGCGCGCTCACGTCCGCAGCGGAACGAGGAGAATTACATAGTCGTCGCCGTGTGGCTCGTCGTCCAGTAGTGTCGAACGTCCGTCGCCGATTCGAACCGGAACCTTACAAAGCGATTTTTGGCGAGGTCTCCGACACGCGCGATATGTGCGCGTGCGATACTAGGCGTTCTTGGTCGCCGCCGACCTCGACCAGCACGAATGCGCCGACCTCTCGGGCCGGTCGAATCCTGACAGGCTGCGGCAAAGGCCACGGCAACCAGCAGGAATCCGCATCCATCGGTCGACTGCCTGCGACCGTTCATCGCGCACGATAAGCCTTTGGTGGGAGCGATATCGTTGCTCGTCGAGGCCTGTGCCGCTAACGTCCGTCCATGTCCCTCTGGCGTGGACGGGCGCGATCCTTGGTGCTCGCATGGGCGATACTGCAGCTCGCAGTATCGCCGGGGCTGTCGCTGATCGACGGCGAGTTTGCGCTGCGGCATTCGAGCCTCGTCGTGTCGCACGTCGAGGGACATTCGAGTGAGAGTTGTCAGCGACCGCATTCGGCCGACTGCGTGCTCTGTCAGTTCCTGTCATCGCAAGTTGCAAGTGGGTCGAGAACGCCAGCGTTCCCATCGCCAGTCGACCGCTTTTGTCGAGGCGCGGAGGCGCCGGTCGTCTTCGCTGCTTCGACAACATTCGATCTTCCATCGTCGCGAGCGCCACCCCTCGCGTGAGGTCCATTGCGCGTTCGCCAATTGCGAATGCGCTCCGGTGTCCTGGTGCGGACGACGATCGATGCGTCGCCGACACCACGTCTCGGACCTACACGTGAGAGCACCCAAAAATGAGGCAATTCGTACGAGCGACGTTTCTCTGCGCCGTCTTCGCGGCCGCGGCGAACGCGCAGCAACCGGACTCCGTCCGCCGCAAGGCGAGGGCTGATTCGATTGCGAAGGCACGACAGGATTCGATCGCACTCCAGCGCGAGCTGGAGAAGGCACTCGCGCAGCCGACGGCCGCTCCAGCCCAGGCACCGGTGCAGGGTGTCGGGCCGACAAACCCGCGCTTGCTTCCGGATGTCAGCGCCGTCGGCGACCTCGTCGGCGATCTATCTCCCAAGGGTTCGACGCAAGAGGACCGTACTCGGTTCGGGGTTCGCGAGGTCGAGCTCGCGTTTCAGGCCGTCGTCGATCCGTACTTCCGCGGCGACTTCTTTCTGGGATTGAGCGATCTCGAAAAGGTCTCGATCGAGCAGGCATTCCTGACGACAACGGGCATTCGCGATCTCGAGATCCGGCTCGGCCGATACCTGATGCCGTTCGGAAAGCAAAACACGACGCATCGGCACGACTTGCACACGGTCGAATATCCGTGGGTCATTCAGCGTTTCCTGAGTCCGGACGCGCTCAAAGGCACCGGGGTCTACGTGAGCCGGGTCTTCGCGCCATTCGGCTTCTATGAGGAGTTGCAGGTCACCGGCGTGGACCGCCTCGGCGACGCGCCGGCGGACCTCCGAACGGTCGAGCCAGTGAACAAGAACTTGAGTGGTCTCGCCTTCTCGGCGCGGCTGCGGAATTATCTGGATCTTACGCAGAGCACCAACGTCGAGCTCTCGGCGAGCGCGCTAACCGGACGACTCGAACAGCCGATTCTCGTCTCGTCGCCCTTCGTGAATGGCGGCGCGTTTGAACCGGCGACAACTGAGGTCAACGCGGTCGGGGCACGGCAGTCGCTGTTTGGCGTGGACCTTACGTATCGCTGGCGTCCGCTGCAGCAGGGCCTCTATCGCTCCTTCATCTTCCAGACCGAAGTGATGCATCAAGTCAACCAGCGAAACGTGCTCGTGCCCGGGTGCACCTCCATCGCCTTACCGCCGGTGCAGTGCTCGAGCACGGCGTTCGGCGGACCGGGGCGCGACTTTACCGGCGCCTATGCATTTGCCCGCTGGCAGATCACGACGCGTGGCTTCCTTGGCGCGCGCTATGACTGGGTGCAAGATCCTCTCGATCCGGCCGGGCTCGGCCGCAACCTAACGGCTGGCTCCGGGTATCTCGAATGGTTCCCAAGCGAGTTCTCGAAGCTGGTCGCCGCGTATGAGCGCTACCAGTCGCCGGGCGCGGACGGGATCAACCGGATCCTGCTGCAGGCGAGCTTCGCTCTGGGTCCACATAAGCCACATCCGTTCTGATGATCCCGCCGGCAACGGGCCGGCGCCTTTGTCGTGGAGTATTGAGAACATGCTAAAGAACTTTCGTGCCCTCGCGTCGGCCGCGGTCCTCGCTCTCGCGGTATTCGTTCCGGCGATCCGGGCCAATGCGCAACTCAAGGTCGTGACGAGCACGACGGACCTGTACGACATCGCCAAGGCCGTGGGAGGCGACAAGATCAAGGCCGTTCACATCGGCGAAGGGTATCAGGACCCCCACTTCATCGAGGCCAAGCCGAGCTTCATCCTCCAGCTTCGAGACGCCGACGTGTTCGCATTTGTTGGGCTCGACCTCGAGATCGGCTGGATGCCGCTGCTCCTCGAGGGCGCTCGCAATCAGAAGATCATGTTCGGCGGGCCGGGCTACCTCGACGTCTCCCGGGCCATTCCGGTGCTGGACGTACCGCGGGGCAACGTCGATCGCAGCATGGGCGACGTTCACCCGCTCGGCAATCCGCACTACTGGCTCGATCCGGCGAACGCGCGCCGCATCGCTCGTCTGTTCAAGGACAGGTTCAGCGAGCTCGATCACAAGAATGAGGACGCCTACGAACGAAACGAAAAGGCCTTCGAGTCGCGCGTCAGCTCGGCCGAGCAGACCTGGGCCGGCGATCTCGCCGCGATCAAAGGGAAGCCCGTCGTCGCGTGGCACACGAGCTGGCGCTATTTCGCCGAGTACAACGGGATGAACATCGTCGCGTTCATGGAACCGAAGCCCGGTGTTCCGCCGTCGCCATCGCATCTCGTCGAAGTCATCAATGCGATGAAGCGCACCGGCGCGAAGGTGATTGTGATGGAACCATTCTATGACCGGAAGACGGCTGATCTCGTTGCTCGGCAGACGAATGCGAAAGTTCTCATTCTGCCACCCTCGGTCGGCGGCGTGCCAGGTGTGACTGACTACGTACAACTCATGAAGTACGACATGGACGCCCTCGCCTCCACGCTTCGCGCCGCCGGCGAATGACCGCTCCACTCGTCAAGTTCGAACACGCGACGCTCGGTTACGGGCGTCGCGTCGTGTTGAGCGATCTCTCGTTCGACATTCCTCCGGGTGATTTTCTGGGACTGGTCGGGCCTAACGGCGCCGGCAAGACGACGATTCTTCGCGCGATTCTCGGTAGCCTGAAGCCGATGTCCGGTAGTGTCACGATCGCGCTCGGTCTGCGCTTCGGGTATGTCCCGCAACGGGATTCCGTCGACTACAATTTCCCGCTGAAAGTGACCGACGTCGTCATGATGGGACGCTACGATCGCATCGGCGTCGGTCGGCGGCCGACGAGAGAAGACCGGCAGCGCGCGATTGATGCGCTCGATCATGTCGGCATTGCCGATCTCGCCGAGCGCCAGCTGTCGGCGCTCTCCGGAGGCCAGAAGCAACGTACGCTCATCGCCCGCGCGCTCGTCGGCGAACCGAACATTCTCGTGCTCGACGAACCGACGAACGGCATGGATCTCGTGTCCACGACACAGATTCTAAGCCTTATCCGAGAGCTGCATGAGCGCGACAACATCACCGTGCTCATGGTGAGCCATGCGCTGAACGAGGTCGCGAACTACGTCGAGCGCATCGCGCTCACGCTCGAAGGCAGCTTCCGCATCGGGAACGTCGACGAGATCATGAACGAGCAAGTGCTATCGGGCATGTACGGCATTCCCGTGGAAGTCGACCGATTCGATGGTCACCGTATCGTCGTCGCGCGTCGGCTCGCGACGCGCGAGCGCCTAACGGGCACGGGTGGAGAGCAGCGACATGATTAGTACGGTTTGGCTCTTCAAAGATGCGCTCTACGGCGCGTTGGTGATTGCGCTCGCCTGCTCCGTTCTCGGCGTGTACGTCGTCCTCCGGCGCATCGTGTTCGTGGGTGCGGCGCTGGCGGAAATCTCGTCGGCCGGGATCGCTCTGGCGCTCTGGCTGAGCGGGCGCGGATTAGGCGGCGAGTTGACGCATCATCCGGTCGTGTTTGCGTTGCTCTTTGGGCTCGCCGGGGCCCTGTTCTTCAGTGTCGGCCAAGCGACCCGCGCCGGAGTGCCTCCCGATGCGACCATCGGCGTGACGTACGCGGTGGCCGCGGCGGCGGGAATCCTGCTCATCGCCAAGGCAACCGTCGGCGAGGCGCACGACATCTTTCTCCAGGGTAACATCCTCGGCATCACGCGCACGGACACGTTCGTGCTGCTCGGCATCGCGATCCCGGTGCTCCTCGCGCACCTCTTCTTCTACAAGGAATTCCTCTTTGTCTCCTTCGACCGAGAGACCGCACGCACGTTAGGCTTTCACGTCGCGACGTGGAACGCGTTTCTCTATTTCACCCTCGGGCTCGTGATCGCATTCGCGATGCAATTCGCCGGCGTGATGCTCGTCTTCAATTTTCTCGTGCTTCCGGCGGTGACGGGTCTCCTGTTGGCGCGCAGCATGGGCGCGATCTTCGCCATCGCGATCGGCTCAGCGATCGTTTCGGCGATCGTTGGGTTCACGTTATCGGTGCCTTTCGACCTGCCGTCGGGGCCGGCGATCATCGCCGCATCGGGAGTGCTCGCGTCCATCGCTTGGCTGGCCCGGCGCGGACTGCGACGCGCCTAACCGTCATTCAGACTGAAGCGTCACGCTAGGGCTCACACGCGACGCCCTCAGCGCGGGAGCTCCCGCCGCGACGACCGCCACCAGCAGCAGCGCGCCGGCGACCGTCAGCAAGATGCCGACGTCCCGCATCGAGGTCTCGAAGAGCATCGATTGGACGAGCGGCGCGAGGGCGAATGCGGCGACGATGCCGATCACCGCGCCGGCGGCGACCAAACGCAGCGTTCCCCCGACGACGAGGCGGGCGACCATCGACCGCGAACCACCGAGCGCCAAACGAATCCCGATCTCGCGCACACGTTGGGCAACGAGATACGACACGACGGCAAAGAGGCCGACAGCCGCGATCGCGAGCACCAGCATGCCTAACGCGGAGAAGAGTGTCGCCCCGAGCCGCCAAGGGCGAAGCTGTGGATCGAGCAGGTCCTCGTACGGCCGGACACGCGCGTACACCGGCGACGCGGCCGCGCCCTGAATGACGCGCTGCACGGAATTGATGATCCGGTCGGGATTCGCGGCGCTGCGAAGGAGAATTCCACTGACCTGCGCCGCGTCCTCCACCGGCGGTTCCGGCTGCTGGCCGAAGGGGACGTAGTACTGCATCAGCCGCGCTTCGTTGCCGGTCGGCCGCAGCGATCGCGCGCGTGAATCGCGCACGACACCCACTACCTCTCGGCACGGCAGCGTCGCCGGCGCGAGCGGCGACGGTTCACCACCGCTCAGATCAAAACCGGCGCGGACGCACTTTCCGAGCGCGCTCTCGCCCGGCCACACCGTGCGCGCCATCGTTTCATTGACGAGCACGACGAGCTGCGATCCGCGGCGGTCTCGCTCGGTGAATAACCGACCGCTGCGCAACCGCACGTCCATGAGGTCGAGGTACGCCGGCGTCGCCGCGTAGAGGTATGGTAGTTGACCGCCAACGCTCGGCGGCTCGGCGTGACCGGGCACGCTGATCGGCGGCACATGAAAGTTGCCGAACGGCAGCGCCTGAACAATCGTTGCGCCGGTGACACCGGGGAGAGTGGCCACGCGGTTCGCGGCATCGATGTAGATCCGATCGCGCTCCGGACCGATGAGGGCGTCGCGAAAATCGAGCGACACGAGAAGCAGCCGCGACGTCGAAAAGCCCAGATCCTGCTCTTCGAGCCGCTGCAGGCTGCGCACGAACAGTCCGGCGCCCACGAGCAGGAGCGTGCACAACGCCACCTGCGCGGTGATGAGCATCCGCTGAACACCGAAGCGGCCACTCACGCCTCGGCCGCCGGCCTGGAGCTCGGCGGCGACGTCGCGGCGCGCCGCTTGACCGAGCGGGGCGAGTCCGGCGACGAGGCCAGCGACACAGGCGGCGAGCACCGTCGTCGCCAGGGCGCCGGCGTCGATGAACCGCTCCGATGGCGCGAGATCGGGTAGGAGCGTTAGCCGCACGAGGTCGCCCGACCATCGGGCGACGAGCAGCGCTGCCGCCGCGCCTAACGACGCGAGCAGCCAGCCTTCGACGAGTA
>QHUV01000567.1 GCA_003222065.1 Gemmatimonadota bacterium
TCGCGCCGCGTATTACGAGACTCACACGACCGTGGACACGCGCGAGATCGTGCGCGCCTCGCGTCTGGTCAGCAAGTGCACCGGTGTACATGTCCCGTTGAACAAGGCAATCGTCGGTGGAAACGCCTTTGCCCACGAGGCTGGCATTCATCAAGACGGCGTCCTCAAGGATCGCGAGACGTACGAGATCATGACGGCGCAATCCGTTGGTCACGACGGCAACGCGCTCATTCTGGGCAAGCACTGCGGTCGGAGCGCCGTTCGGCGCCGGCTCGAGCAGCTCGGCTTGAGCGTCGATGAGGTCAATCTCGTCAATATTTTCGATCGGCTCAAAGCGCTCGCCGAGGAACAAAAGACCGTGAGCGATCGAGATCTCATCGCCCTTGCCATGGCTTCGTCCGTGATGCCGGCGCTCGCCGAGCCGACGGAGGTTGCGTGAACGCTCAACGCACACTGTTCGAGAAGCTGTGGAACGCGCATGTCGTGCGCGCCGAGACCGCGTCCACGCCGGCGGTGCTCTACGTCGACCTTCATCTCGTGCACGAGGTCACGTCGGCGCAGGCATTCGCCGAGCTGCGCGCGCGTGGACTTCGCGTCCGTCGCCCCGCGAACACTGTGGCGACGATGGATCATTCAACGCCCACGGAACGTCGATCTGCAAAAGCGCGTACCCTAGCGGTACTCCCCGCGCTCGATGCGCAAGCGCGCGCCCAGCTCGAGCGACTGGAGCAGAATTGCGCCGAATTCGGCATCCCGCTCTATGCGCTCGGCGACGAGCGGCAGGGAATCGTGCACGTCATTGGGCCAGAGCTCGGCCTCACGCAGCCTGGAATGACTGTCGTATGCGGTGACAGCCACACGAGCACGCACGGTGCATTCGGAGCGCTTGCCTTCGGCATCGGCACGTCCCAGGTGGGCCACGTCCTCGCCACGCAGTGTCTCGTCCAGACGAAGCCGAAACGCCTCGAGATTCGCGTCGACGGACGGCTCGCGGCGGGCGTGAGCGCGAAGGACATCATTCTCGCCATTGTCGCTCGGCTGGGTGTTGGCGGAGGCACGGGACACGTCATCGAGTATCGCGGAGAAACCATCAGCGGGCTCTCGATGGAAGAGCGCATGACCGTTTGCAACATGTCGATCGAGGCGGGCGCGCGCGCTGGTATGATTGCGCCTGACGACACGACGTTCGAGTATCTCGCCGGGCGACCACATGCGCCGCGGGGCGCGGCGTGGGATCGCGCCGTCGCCGAATGGCGTGCGCTGCGGACCGACGACGACGCGAGCTTCGACGCCAGCCTCGTTCTCGATGCGTCATCGCTGACGCCAATGATCACGTATGGCACGAATCCGGGCACGGGCGTGCCGATCACGCAACGCGTGCCCGATCCCGAGCGATTTTCCGCCGGCGATGATCGCGAGAGCGTGCGTCGCGCTCTCGACTACATGCGATTGACACCGGGCCAGCAACTCATCGGCACGCCTGTCGACGTGGTGTTCATCGGGAGCTGCACGAACTCACGGCTCTCCGATTTGCGCGCCGCGGCCGCGATTCTCCGGGGGCGTCGCGTCGCACCGGGAGTGCGCGTGCTCGTCGTGCCCGGCTCACAAGCCGTGAAAGCCGCCGCGGAGTCGGAGTACCTGGACCGCGTCTTCATCGACGCGGGCGCCGAGTGGCGCGAGGCAGGCTGCTCGATGTGCATCGCGATGAATGGCGACGCGCTGCGACCCGGACAGCTTGCCGTCTCGACGAGCAATCGCAACTTCGAGGGTCGCCAGGGTGCCGGCGGCCGGACATTGCTCGCGAGTCCACTCACTGCCGCCGCATCGGCGATTGCCGGCGCGATTGCCGACCCACGTCCCCTGTTCGCCGAGACTCATCGCTAATGCGATCGCGACCGTTCGAATCATTTACGTCCAGCTATGTGGTGCTCCCCGTCGACAACGTCGACACCGATCAGATCATTCCGGCGCGCTTTCTGAAGACGATCGAGCGCACCGGTCTCGGTGG
>QHUV01000568.1 GCA_003222065.1 Gemmatimonadota bacterium
CGCCATCGGCTTCACCCCACTTGCCTAACGCCGTAGGACGGCGTTGGCGAGCGCGCCGAAGGCAACTGCCGCGGCGATGAGACAGACGCCCGCCGCTTGCCATTGCCCCGAGAGAAAAGCGTACAATCCGCTAAGCAGTGCGAAGACACCTGTCACGAGACTGCCGAGCGTCGAGGCACCGACGAGCCAACTGGCCTGCCGCGCCTCGGTCTTCCTGTTCGAATTCGGCAGATCGGCCATAATGAACGGATTCTAACGAGTGTCAGCCGATATCGTACTGCTTCAGCAAGTCGACGATGGCCTGCCGATTCGCCGCGAACGCCTCCCATACGGTGACGCACCACTCATGAATCGCCCGATCCCGCTCCGGTCCGGCTGGCGCCGCCATCACATCGAGAGCCGTCGTCGCACCGCGATTCGGCGGAAGGGCGAACGTCGGCCACGTGCGCTTCCGCCGGGCGAGCTGCATGTGCACGCGCTGCACGTGGCGTCCCGAGTATTGCTTCTCGACATGTAGATACAGGCCGACCAGGGCGAATGTCACCCCGATCGGCTTGCTCGACGGGGTCGCGCGCTGCGCGGCGAAGGCGTCGACGACGTGCTGGTGAATGAACTCGGCGTCGCCGTGAGTCAACGTGTACGCGCAGAGTTCATGGTAGGCGTCTAGCTCTGATGCCATTTCATGTCCCGGCAAGACCACCGCGGCACTCCTCGATTAGCACATCGATAACCCTCCGCTCCGGCGCGGCGCAGCTCGGCGAGCGCCGACTGGTGCCGATCCGGATCGGTCATTGCGGTTGCTCGTTAGGGTCCGGAAAGGGAGAGCCTTCGCCACTCCTTAACGGGCAGCAGGAATCCAACCGTCGCCCCCGTCCCGGCGGCGACCGGGATACCGTTCACAAGGCCCACCCAGGCGAAGCCCTCGCCGAAGCAGTCCGGACCACTGCAAGTCGATCGTTCACGGACCACGTATGCGGCAGCGGCGACGGCGTAGATGCCAAGTCCCCATAGCGTCCCCGCCCTGGCATGATCCCATCGCGAGCGTCCGCCGATGATGGGGACCTCGAGGCGTCGGATGCTTGCGCGGGCCACGGCCACCCGCGACGCCGCACGCAGCGCCGGCGGGTCGCTCAATTCACGCAGGTACACGCTGTCCGTGCCGGCGGAATCGAACAACGCGCGCGCGGGCCACGGCACGCCGGCAGCAGGCGCCACGACGCGGATCCGCGCGCCGCGCTGGAGTTCGGAGAGGCGCGTCTGGCCAAGCGCAACATGGCGCTGTAGGAACGAGATCATTGCCGCGCCGATGACGATGGTCGCGAGGTATCGTCGGATCGTCACCGCGAGACCGTCGGCGCGGGTTGAGCTGGTGATGGCATGACAGCATCCGGTTCGAGTCGCGTCACGATAGCATCGACGTGCAGCGCCGTCGTGTCCAGTACCGGCAGGTCGGCGATGAGCGACCCCGGCAGGAGCAGTGGTAATTCCGTGCCGCCGAGGATCACGCCGTCGACGCCGTGCTCCGCCCGCATGCGCCTAACGAGTGCAACGAACTCCTGCCGCGTGTCGTCGCGGAAATCGCCCTTGAGGAATTGCCCGATGTACCGCTCGTGAACCCACGTGCGATCCGCGGCACCGGGCGGAACGACGCTGATATCGTGACGCGCGAATACCGTTGGGTAGAACGGCGCCTCCATCGTGAAACGCGTGCCGAGGAGCGCCAATCGCCGCAATCCGCGCCGGCGAGCTTCCGCGGCGCATGTTTCAACTATGCTCAACAGCGGTACTGGCGATTGGCTGGCGAGCTCGTCGAAGACGATGTGCGGCGTGTTCGCGGTCATGGCGACGAAGTCGACGCCCGCGCCGGCGAGGCGTCGAATCGACGCCAACAAGTACTCGATGAGCGCCGGCCGATCGCTCGCGACGAGCCGGAGCGCCCGTTGCACGTCGAGGCTGTCGATGACGATCGACGGAGCGGTGGACGGATCCTGCCGCTGCCACGCGTCGAGGATGCGACGGTAATAGTCGATCGTGGACTCTGGACCGAGTCCCCCGACGAGACCGACCATCGTCATGTCATGACGGCGGCGCGCGGCGTTGGAAGCGAGGGCGCGGAGACCGCCTCGATTGGCAGCACGACCGAAGCACGCGCGCGCCAGAACAACCACGCCGTGCCAACGATCGCAAGCGCGAGTGCGGCACCGAACTCACTGGTGAGCCACCGTGTCGGACCGGTGTCGACCGTCACGCGATCGAAGAATCCCTGGACGAACAGATTGTGCGACGCGTGCAGGATCGCCGCCGGCCAGACGCTCCCCGAGCGGAGTCGCAGCCATGCGAA
>QHUV01000569.1 GCA_003222065.1 Gemmatimonadota bacterium
CGTGGCGTGCGGGTCGTTAGGCACGACGCGGCGGCGATGGACGAGCTGCGGACACTCGCTCAAGCGCTCGTTGCCCTGCCCCAGGCTGTACTCGTTGGCACGATCGCCGACCCGCCGTCCCTCTTGGTCGCGACCGCGGAAGACACGCGAATCGACGCGGCCAAGACCCTTCGCGAGGCCGTGACGAAATTGGGCGGCCGAGGCGGCGGCTCACCACGAATTGCGCAGGGAAGCGTCCCTGATCCGGGGCGTCTCGCGCAAGCGGTCGCGAGCGTGCTGGAAGCGGCGCGCTGATCCCTCGCTGTTTAAGGGCAGGAGTTTGGAAGTGGTACGGAACCAGACCGAGCGTTGCCGGCATGACGCTCGCTAGGCAATACTTCAAGCTTCCACAGTTCCGTTTGCCCCTCAACACAGGACCCGCATAGTGTCTCGGATCCGTCGATCCTCAGCGCGGGCGTATGCGTTCGGCTCCGCCGCGGCGTTCGTCACCATGGCCGTGGCCGCTCCGACGGCGCCTGCGCAAAAGCCGGCGAGCCACGCGACTCGCAGTGAAATCACCATTCCGTTCGAACATTATCAACTTGCGAACGGGCTCAATGTCATCCTGTCGCCCGATCATGCCGTGCCCACGGTGGCCGTGGACATGTGGTACCACGTTGGCTCGAAGAACGAGGTGCCGGGCCGGACAGGCTTCGCGCACCTCTTCGAGCACGTGATGTTCACCGGCTCTGGCCACGTCCCATATGGGCTGCACGACAAGCTCACCGAGGGCGTCGGCGGGTTCAACAACGGCTCCACGACGAACGACCGGACGAACTACTGGGAGATCGTCCCATCCAACTACCTCGAGTCAGCGGTCTGGCTCGAAGCTGATCGAATGGGTTTTCTCCTCGACGCGCTGGACACCACGAAGCTCAACGCGCAGCGCGACATCGTAAAAAACGAGCGCCGTCAGAGCTA
>QHUV01000570.1 GCA_003222065.1 Gemmatimonadota bacterium
AACCTAACGCTCATCGCCGCGGCTATTTCACTCGCGAGCACCAGCTCGGCACCTAACGAGAGGACCTCCGGTGACCTTGCCGCTGGCGATAGCGCTCGACTCGTCCTTCTCGGTACAGGGACGCCAATCCCCGATCCCGAGCGCTCTGGGCCCGCGCAAGCGATCGTGATCGGCAAGGAGGCGTATGTCGTCGATGTCGGAGCGGGTGTCGTGAGGCGCGCGATGGCCGCGGCGCAGCGCGATTCGCTGCCGGCGCTTCGCGTCGCGAACCTGCGTCGCGTGTTCATCACGCACCTGCACTCGGACCACACGTTAGGTCTGCCCGACATCATGCTGACGCCCGCTGTCGCGCACCGCAAGGGACCACTCATGGTGTACGGGCCGCCGGGCACGCGCGCTATGGTCGCGAAGATTCTCGAGGCGTACCGCGAAGACATCGACCTTCGCATCCACGGCCTGGAGCGCGGCGATGCGAATGCCTATCGAGTCATTACGCACGAGGTGTCACCAGGGATGGTGTATCGGGATTCGAATGTGACCGTCAGGGCGTTCCGCGTCCCGCACGGGAGCTGGCGGCATGCCTTCGGCTATCGGTTCGACGCCAAGGGACGCAGCATTGTGATCTCCGGCGACACGGGCCCCAGTGAAGCCATTGTCGAGGCCTGCCACGGATGCGACGTGCTCGTGCACGAGGTCTACTCGAAGCAGGGCTTCGATCGCCTCGACAGCGCGAGCCGACGCTATCACTCCACCTTTCACACGTCCGCGATCGAGCTCGGCGATCTCGCCGCACGGGCGCAGCCCAAGCTGCTTGTGCTCTCGCACATCCTCTTCTTTGGTCAGAACGTTGAGGAGATCCTGGCGGAGGTGCGATCTCGTTTCCATGGCAACGTGGTCGTCGGCGCCGATCTGGGCGAGTATTGATCTCTTGTCATCCTGAGCGAAGCGAAAGATGTGCTGCTCGCTTGCGCTCGCAGCAGATCGCTTATTTGGTGTCGCGCGCGCACTGCGCGCGCTCCTCGCTCCTCGTCGCATAACAGCAGGTCGTTCGTCGCTGCGCTCCTCAGGATGACAAAAGAGCGAGGGTATTCCCCCACTCACGTGTCCTAAGAGGAGTGCCCAACCCCACGCGAAGGAGCTGCTTCGAATGCGTACGCCAACAAGATTCAACGACGGCCTTACGAGCGCGATCACTCGACGCGACCTGATCGGCCGAGCCGCGAGCACAGCCGTGAGTGTCGTCGTCTCTCAAGCACTGCTCGGCTGCGCGGCGAGCGATGCGACGGCCGCGAGCGCGGATACGAGTTCATCGACGACGAGCCCGTCCTGCGTCCTCACGGCGGCGTTGACGGAGGGCCCGTACTTCGTCGACGAGAAGCTCAATCGCTCCGACATCCGCACCGATCCAGTGACGGGCGCCGTGTCGCCCGGCGTGCCCCTTCAGCTCACGTTCAACGTGTCACGCTATCAGAGCAACGCGTGCACGGCGCTCACCGGCGCGTATCTCGACGTATGGCACTGCGACGCCGGCGGCGTCTACTCCGACGTCTCGGGAACGGGCAGTGGGCACAAGTTTCTGCGCGGCTACCAGATCACCGATGCCAACGGTCAAGTGGTGTTCGAGACGATCTATCCGGGGTGGTACCAGGGCAGGGCGGTGCACATCCACTTCAAGCTGCGCCTCTTCGCGGGTTCGACGAAGACGTACGAGTTCACGTCGCAGTTCTTCATGCCGGAATCGCTGACCGACACGGTGCACGCGCTCAGCCCGTATAGTGTCAAGGGCAAACGGGACACACTGAACGCGAACGACGGGATCTACAACAGCCTAACGACTGCCCAGAAGGCGGCGCTCACGCTCCAAGCGACGTCGGTGAGCGGCGGCTACGCTGGCGTGATCAACCTCGATGTCAACGTCGGCTGACACGAAGATGTCGGGATGGCACACACGCACCTAACGCGGCCGCAGCCCGCCATGCGCTCGCGCGATGGCGTCCAGCGAATCGTATGCCGCCCGTTTGATCATCGTGCGCGTCCGAATCTCCGGCCCGAGCTCGAGCAGCGAATCAGTCGCCGGCTCGTAGCGCGGCCAATGCGGTAGTCTGCACGTACGTCGGGACGCCGCGCGCCGACACGAGGCGCGCGAAGGCGCGCGTTGGAGCGCCCATCCAATCGTCGCCCTCGTCACGGTTGCTGCCGGCGATGACCGGGACGCGGTTCGCCGACCCGCGCAGCAACGCCGAGTCGACCGGATGCGGCAGCACCCAGCCGTCGACCACGGGCCAGAAGCGAGGCGCGCCGGACTGGCCGCCGCGGCTCGCCACGACGAGGAGCGTATCGGCGCTGATCGCGCGCAGCCGACGCGCGGCACTCGCACCGGAGCCGTGCACGCCTAACGACTCGGCGAACTGCACGCCGACCGCCTGGGCGGCGGTCCTTGACGCAATGCCGACACCGACACCCGTTCCGCTCTCGAGGATGGCCCGCACGAAGAGATCTTTCGCCAGCGGCGACGCGATCAGTGAACCGACACTCATTCCTCCGGCTGATTCGCCGAAGATCGTCACGCGCGATGGGTCGCCGCCGAAATGCGCAATGTTGCGGCGGACCCACTGCAGAGCCGCGATCTGGTCGAGCAGACCATAATTACCGGACGTGCGCTGCGGCGACTCCGCGGCGAGCGCCGGATGCGCGAGAAATCCGAGCGGTCCCAGTCGGTAATTGAGCGTGACGACAACCGCGCCCTTTTGTGCGAGGCGCGCGCCGTTATGCCGCTCCTCACCACCAAAACCGGCGAAGAACCCGCCACCGTGAATCCAGACCATGACCGGCCGGCCCGGTGCGCGCGAGCCCAAGGATGAGGTCCACACGTTGAGGTGGAGGCAATCTTCGGAGACGCCAGCGGCATACGGATCGATGTCGCCGTACGGCTGTCCCTGCATGCAGTTGTGACCGAGCTCGCGGGCGGGTCGAATACCGGCCCAACGTGCCGCCGGCCGCGGCGGACGCCAGCGCAACGTACCGACGGGCGGCGCGGCGTACGGGATTCCGCGGAACACGAGTATCCCAGTAGTGGAGTCGACGACGCCTTCGAGGGTGCCCGTGTCGATCGTGACGCGCGGCGGGGCGGCGAGATGCGCCCTCGCGCCGAAAGCGACGATCGCTGCGGCCATTATTGTGATGCGACTAGCTGTTGCGGTCATCGTCGGGTCGTTAGTTAGTGGTTGATAAACTAGCTGTCACCTGGGCCAGACATTATTCCCCCGATCCACATCAGGCAACGCGTGCCGCGGATCGACCTCGACCCGCTGGACGCGCTTTCTCTCCGGCACACGATAATTGAATCGCGCCCCCAAGTTCCACATCTCGACGGGAAGCCCAACAGTGGACTTTGTCCCATCGGCGAACGTTATTGCCAGCTCCGTCGGCATCACCATCGTGCCACGGTTCTCGAGATGGATAACCGACGCCCCGCCCTCCGTGCTCACTGAGTCGACCGCCTGATCGAGACGAGCCGTGGTGAAGATCCAGTCGCGCCAGAACCAATCCAACTCCATGCCCGACTCGTCGCGCATGAGTCGGAGGAAGTCGGCGGGAGTGGGATGCTTGAATGCCCAGGTTCGAATGTACTCGCGAAAGGCGCGGTCGAACCGGTCCTTCCCCAGCACTTCATAGCGGAGCATCTGCATCATCAGGGCGGGCTTTTGATAGCCGCCCCAGAAAAGATCTCGCACCTCGACCGGCTTCTCGATCAGTGGTTGCTCATCGCCCGGCTTTGCGTGGTCGGAGTAGAGGTGGAGCGGGTGCACTTCGATCGAATCCCCGTACGGCGTTCCGGCGAAATACTTCGCCGCGCCGGCCAAGTCGATGAAGGTATTGAATCCCTCGTCCATCCACGGATAGAGTCGCTCGTTGGAGCCGACGATCATCGGGAACCACTCATGCCCGAACTCATGGCTCAGCGCCCATTGCTGGTCCTCGCGCGTCGGGCTGTTCGGCACGAAGGTGAGCATCGGGTACTCCATGCCTTCGATCGGACCCTCGACCGTCGTCGCGTGGGAGTACGGATAACGATACCACTGCTCGCTGAAGTACTTGATCGCCTCGCGTGCCATACGAATAGCCTCTTCCCATTTGTCGGCGCTCGCACGGTATAGCGTCTCGATGAGAATGCCGTCGTACCCGCTGGCATCCCAGCGGAAGTTCGGCCCGGCCGCGAAGGCGAAGTCGCGTACGCTGTCGGCGGTGAAGTGCCAGGTAAGTGTGCCTTGGGTCGCCGGCCGCGTACGCTCAACGTGTCCCGCTTCGTCCTTCGTAATAATCGCGACGGACGCCGCCGACCTGCGGGCCGCCGTTAGGCGCGATCGTTGTGTGGCGGTAAGAACCTGCTCGGGATTGCCAAGTCGCCCCGTGGCGGCGACGACGTACGAGGCCGGTACCGTGAGCGCCACGTCGAAGCTTCCATACTCGAGATAAAACTCCCCGGCGCCGATGTACGGTTCATGGTTCCAGCCGCGAACGTCGTCGTACACGGCGACGCGAGGATACCATTGCGCAATCTCATAGAGCGGCCCGTCGTGCCCCATTCGCCCCGCACCTTGCGCCGGCACGCGAAACTGCCACACCAACTCGAGGTCGATCGATGCGTTTCCCGCGAGGGGCGCGGGTAGATCGATCCGCATCGTCGTGCCGTACACGTCGCGGCGACTGACCCGCCCGGCGACGCGCAGCGAATCGAGAATGAGACCGCCGCTGAATCCTTGGCACGAGAAGTCGAAGCATCCGGTAGTCGGCGCGCTGCTGCCAATACCGCGGCCCGGGGCGGCCCGAGCCGGTACGGTACTCGTTAGGCGCGGGAACGTCGAGTGCCCGGAAGGGCGACGTGTCGGCGACGCTCGGAGTTGGGCGCTGTGGCGGTTGGGCATGTGCGGTCGGCGAGAGCATCGCGCCGAGACCGACCGACATCATGACGGCAACGCGAATCTGGGACATGGCGGAAGGGCCGGTGGAAACTGGGGGTCGAGGGAGGGCACTGAAGAATCAGGCACGATGACGTGCGGCGCCACTCCCGCGCAGGTCCGCGCATGCCTCGTCGCTCATCGCCGCGGTGCGGTGGTGGCGAGCAGCGCTTCGAGGCGCGGTCGCCGCTCTCGGCTCAGCGGCGCCTCCGCGCCGCTGGCGAGCACGATTCGGTGCTCGTATCGCGTCACTGGGCGGATCGCTCTCACGCTCGATGTCCGAACGATCGCCGAGCGATGCGTCCGAAGGAACTGTGCCGGGTCGAGACGCGCTTCGAGAACGCTCATGCGCTCCCGGAGCAGTCGCGGTCGCGAACCGTTGCCTGTGTGTAACCGAACGTAATAGCTGTCTGCCTCGATCCACTCTAGCTCCCGCACCGGCACGATGAGCGTCGCACCACGCTCACGGATGAGTAGCTGCGTGAGATAAAGTTCCGCGCTCGGCGGAGCTCCGTGGAGCGCTGATTCTCCAACCGACGCGTCGAGCGCCGCGCGATGCGCTGCCGCCTCTGCGACCCGCCGCTCCGCGCGCGTGATCGCCTCGGTGAGCCGCTCGGTCGGCACCGGCTTGAGCAGATAATCAAGTGCGTGCACTCCGAACGCACGTAGAGCGTGGGCGTCGTATGCCGTCACGAAGATCACGGCCGGCGGCACTTCCTCCGGCTCGAGCCGCTCAAGGACGCCGAAGCCGTCCAGCTCGGGCATCGCGACGTCCAAGAGGAGGATATCCGGTCGCTCCCGCAGGATCGCGTCGACGGCGGCAAAGCCGTCGGCGCACTCCGCGGCGACGTCCACGCCGAGTGTCCGTAGCTCCGCCGTAAGGTCCGCGCGTGCTAGCGGCTCGTCATCGACGACGATCGCGCGCAACGGCGTCACGCCGAGCGCGCCGCGCTCTCGATCGATATAGGCAGGGCGACCTCGGCGACACATCCGCCGTCGGCGCGTGCCCGCAACTCGAGCGCGCCACGGTTTCCGAATAGCGAATGGAGCCGCGCTCTGGTATTCGCGAGCCCGATACCCTCGCCCGGTGGCGATGCCACCCCCGGCCCATCGTCCGCCACCGTTAGGCGCAGGACGTCATTCTCACATCGCGCGGTGATCACGATCTCACCACCACGCAACTGCTTGCCGATGCCATGCTGCACGGCATTCTCGGCGAGCGGCTGCAGGAGAAGCCGCGGGACCAGGGCGCGTCGTGCGTTGACGCTCGCGTCGACGCGCCAGCGAAGCCGATCGCCGAGTCGAACCTGCTCGATCGCGAGGTAGCGCGCGACGAAGGTCAGCTCGTCCTCGAGGCGGACCGTCTGGTTCGTGTCGTCGAGGACGTAGCGCAAGAGGTCGGCGAGCCCGGTCAACACCGTCGCCGCCTGGTCAGCAGGACCACGTCTGACGAGCGCCACTGCCGCGTTCAGGGCGTTGAACAAGAAGTGCGGGCGGATCTGTGCCTCGAGCGCCGTTAGGCGTGCGCGATCCAGTTGCGCGACGCCCAAGTGAACCGCGAGCTGGCCGGGCGTGATCGCCGCTTCTTCGCTGCCGATCCGTCGTCGGATTGCGAGCACGGCGGGAAGGAAAGCGACCCAGGCGACGAACGCCACCACCTGCCACCACGTTGCTACCCACCAGGCGACGGGCTGTGCGCGCGCGATGAGCGTTCCGTAAACGGGGACGACGCCAACGACGGCGCTCGTCGCGACGGCGGCGAGCAGGAGCCAGCTACTGTTTGCCGGCCTCCTGATCCAGGGCCTGTCGTCCGCGGTATCGGCGGCGCGCCGGTCGCGCGGTATTCCCCGCGCCGCTGTTTCGACGAGCCGGCTCGCGAAGGCGCCAGCATAGGCGGCGAACAACGTCGGTAGAACGGCGAGGAGCATTCCCCAGCTCGGTGGTTCGGCGCCCCGGATCGCGGCGACGGCGTGCGCGAGCGGGAGGCCTAACGACGCCGCGAGGCCGACCGCCCACGCCGGCGCTCGTCGCGGCAGCGCGACGACGAACGCGCTTGCCATGAGCACGAGCAGCGGGCCCTGAACCTCGCGCTCGACGAGATCGAGCGCGCGCGCCGCAGCACCGAGAACAAGCGCCACGCCGTGCCTAACGGCGCCGGCAACGGGAATGTATTCCAGCTCGCGTCCCTCACGGACCTGTCGCAGAAGCAGACCGCCGCGGCTCATGTCCCCGCGGCCGACGAACTCGCGCGGAAAGACGAGTCGCTCCCGGAGGGCGGCAAGGAGCGTGTCGGCGTATTTGCCGGTCGCGATGCTTCCCAACAGGACGACTTCGTCTCGTTCGCCGAGTGCGCGCGTCAGGGCGTCGACGTCGCGCCGGAGCGGGCCGAGGTATCGTTCGTCGCCACCCGCGATGTCCACCTCCGCGAAGGCACACAGATCGCGCGCCGTCACGCGTGTTTCGGGTGAGACGAGGCCGCGTTCGGTGGTGATTACGAGCACTCCGGCTCGCCCGAACGCGCGCGCGTAAGCGAGCTTGCCGCGGAAGTACAAGCCACTGAGAAAGCTGAACACCTCGCCGATCGCGACTCCTTCCGGCTCACGTAGCGCCCGCGCGAGCGGGAACTCAGCTTGCTCCTTGAGAATCAACTTCGCCCGCTCGCCGTCGCAGCGCGCTGGGGAGAGGAGAAATATGCGAGCTGCCATGTCGCTCTCTCGGTGCAAGACACGGGCTTGCCGCGTGTGTCCTCAGCGACTCGCGACGGAGGTTCCGTACAGCTTCGCGGCATTCTCGCGCAGGACCATCCGGGCGAGGGCTTCGGCGCGCGGCCGATCGATCTCACCGTCCCGCATCATCCCGGTGAGGGCCAACGCGAGTGCGCGCCGCGCCGTCGACGCGCCCAACCACGCGACCTCCTCCCAACCTTGATCCGCCCCGCCATCGAACGCGTCGGTGCCGAACAGGACCTTCTCCGGCCACGCCGTGAGCCACGACCGCAGGGTGTTGGCCAGCTCACGCGGCTCGGCGACGAGCACCATCATCGAGATGTCGGTATAGACGTTAGGCTTCGACAACATCGATTCCGTCTGGGCGAACAGCGGCCAACCGCCGTGGATCATCACGAACGTCGTCCCGCGGAGCGTTGAATCGTTGAACGTCGACTCGAGCTGGTGCGGGGCGCTGCCGCGAGCGGAATAGAATCCACCGAAGGTGTCGAGCACATGAATGTGAACGGCCATGCCCAGCCGTCCAGCCTAGCGCGCCATCTTATTTAAACGATAGTCCTCGAGGACCTTGTACTCGGCGCGCGTCTGTGTGGCCGCAAGAGAACTTGCTCTTTAGCATACAATGAACGTGTGTCGGGCGACCGCGCTCCCTCGCCGCGCGTGTCGAGCGGAAGCATCAACGCGTCGGCGAACGCCACCCACCGGAATCGTGGCGGCTGCAGACCCTGGCCGACGGCGATGCGATTGGCGAGCATGACGTCGATCCCCGCGCGATCGAGCACCCAGGCGGGATACCCGTCGCGTCGCGCACGCAGCTCTTGGGCGCGCCGTGCATGCAACGTCGCCCGAAACGCATCGTCGCTACCGTTGTTCGGAATGCCGAAGAGCGCCGATTGCGCCGTCCGCCACTCAGGATTCTCGAGGCGCAGCCGCCACGGAAGCGGGAAGGGCGGAATCCCGTCGAGCGGCAGCGCATCGAATTCGCTGTCCGCGGGCGCTCCCGCCTGCACCGGGCGCATCGGATGCGCATGGTTGTCGATCGCGCGGATCGAGGCGATGTAGGCGACGAGTGCCGAATCGACAGGACCTTGCGCACTGGCCGCCCTGGTCGCGCCAAACGCGAGGACGGCAACCGCAACACGAATCGCAAGACGTGTCATGTTGATCTCCTTCGACGGAAGGCAACCGGACGCGGGAGAATACGCGCCGGGGCCAATGCAAGCAACGGTGCTGAGGGTGCTGCCTTCACCTCGGCGCTTCTCAACGTGATTTGAACCGCCGACGGCCCAATCCATGCTTGCTCAACACCGAAACCTTCAACGACGGTGATGGCGTGGCCGGTGGAACACTCGACGCTCGGCGGAAGGGCGCCGACAAGATCACGACGGCAGGGAATCGAGGCACAACGACGCAGGCGTTACGCTGTCGGCGGAAATTCTTGCGCTTCTTTCCCGGTGGCTTTTACGACGAGACCTACATCGAGTGGGAACGTGGCTACAAGTGGCAGGCACACGAGCGCTGGATGGAACGACTCGAGCCACACGCCTATCGAGAGCTGCTCGATCGTCGCCGCTTCGCCGAGATTACCGAGCATGCGGTGCGCGTCGAGTCGCGGACGAATCTTCTCTTCAGCTTCAATAAGATGGCGCTGCGCGACGCGGTTCGGTCGGCCGCGGGCGCGAAGCGCTTCGCCGAAGGACTGTACGCGTTTCTGCACGGCCCGAGCGACGATCGGACGCGCTTCGAGGTGTGGTGTGAGACCGTCGCCGGACTTCCGCGGCGGCAGACGCGCGTCCTCACGTGGCCGCTCGTGACCGTCTTTGGGTTCATCGCGCAGCCCGAACGCCACATGTTTCTCAAGCCGAACGTCACGCGAGTCGCCGCGCGCGAGTACGGCGTCGAGTTTGCCTACACCTCGCGACCGAATTGGGAGACGTACGAGAGCTTGCTCAACTTTGCCGCGCTCGTGCAGCGCGACGTCCGCGATCTGCGGCCCCGTGACATGATCGACACTCAGTCGTTCATCTGGGTGCAAGGCTCGGACGAATATGAGGAGTGACGCGCATCACCGTTAGGCCGCTCGCGCAGGGTCGCGGCGAGCGCGCGCACTAGCCGCGACGGCCCAGCCTGCATAGCATTGACGCCATGCTGAGGCTCTTTCTCGCCGCGATGCACCTCATCGCGCTCGGCATTGGTCTCGGCGCCGTCTGGGCGCGGGCGAACGCGCTGAGCCGGCCGCTCGACCGCGCGGCGATGGTGCGCGCCTTCCGCGCCGACACGTGGTGGGGGATCGCGGCGGCGCTCTGGATCGCGACCGGCCTGTGGCGGCTACTCGGCGGCACGGAGAAAAGCACCAGCTACTACATGCACAATCACGTCTTCTTCACGAAGATGTCGTTTCTCGTGATCATCCTCCTGCTCGAGATCGGACCGATGATCACCCTCATTCGCTGGCGGCAGATCGCCGGGCGCGGCACCTCGGCGTGGAACCCCAACCCGGCGGCGGCCCGTCGCATCGCGCGCATCAGCTACATCGAAGCGGCGCTCGTCATCGCGATGGTATTTGCTGCCGTCGCCATGGCGCGCGGCTACGGTGAGCGGGGCTAGTCGGCGGTGGCCTGTGATGCCTCGTCGCTGCTCCTCGGGATGACAGTGAGTCCTACTCCTCCCGCAGAGCAACAATCGGCGAGACGCGTGATGCCCGCAGGGCCGGCAGGAGCACGGCGATGAGCGCGCTCACCAACAGCACGGCCAGCGCGGCAGCCGTCGAATATGGATCCGTTGCCTCGATACCGTACAGTTGCGCGTGGAGGAGCCGCAGCGAGCCTAACGCGATCGGCAGGCCAACGGCGAAGCCGAGGAGTACGACGCGCAGGGCGTCGGCGACGACGAGCCTAACGACACCCGGGCGCTGCGCGCCGAGCGC
>QHUV01000062.1 GCA_003222065.1 Gemmatimonadota bacterium
CTATCAGGCGCTCTCGCGCGCCGTGCGCTGGCCGACGTGTTTCGACGCGTACGCGAAGCAGGCGGCCGCTGGCGATCAGAGCGGCTGGACGGCCCGCGAGCGGGCCACCTGCAACTCGTCGCAGGTCCGCCAGGACGAATTCATCTTCAAGGCGGATTTCGCGAAGTTGCGCGACGTCACGCTCCGTGCCCCCGTGCCGCAGCGTCTCATGCCCGGAACGCATAACGGGAGCATCTCGGTCTCGGTGCAGAACTGGTTCACCTGGAGGAACAAGGAGTTCCGGCTGTTCGATCCAGAGATGGCGGGGAACGACGGCTTCAACGCCACCGTTCGCTACATCTCCGAGCAGATCCCGGCGCCGGCCACGGTCGTGGCGCGGCTGCAGATCCAATTCTGATCGAACACTTGGCCTGGAGCATCTTCGATATGCGTTCACTCATTCGCTCGATCTTCGGTGCGGGGTTGGTCGCCGGTCTCGCCGTGCTCGGCGCCTGCGATTTCAAAGTACCAACCCCGGTCCCGTTCCCTCGGAATTCCTCGACACCCGGGCGACCGCCGCCGGCATCGTGAATGGCGCCGGGCGCGATCTGTCGGACGCGCTCAACTGGACCGCCTACACGGGCGGCGCCATTTCGCGCGAGATCTTTCCCGCCGGCTCGACGGGCAGCTTCGGCATCTCCGCCCAACAGCAAGTGGGCAAGCTGCTCGACGATGACACGAACAACTACTGGCAGCTCGGGCAGCGCAGCCGCTTCGAGGCAGAAGATGGCGCCAACCACCTCAAGACGAGCCTCGGCGCCAACTTCGCCAAGGACACCCTCGCCGCGAAAATCCTGATCTGGGCCGGGTATGCCAATCGCCTGCTCGGCGAGAACATGTGCGACGCCGTGATCAATGGCGGCGCCAAGCAGCCCTACACCGTGTATCTCACGCGTGCCGACTCCGAGTTCACCGACGCGCTCGCGATCGCGACAGCCGCGAACGTGTCAAAGTTCATTAACGTGGCGCACGCGGCACGCGCCGCCGTCCGCCTCGACCTCGGCAAGGTGCCCGAAGCACTGGCCGATGCCAACACGATTGCCGACAACTTCGTCTACGCGATGCCCTACTTCACGATCGATCAGGATCAGTACAATCGGATCTTCTGGGCGACCGCAAATCAGCCGTACCGTGCGCACACGGTCTGGAACACGGTCTACGATCAGTACTACACCGATACGAAAGACCCACGCGTGCCCTGGGCGACCGACCCCAATCAGTCGGTCGGCGATGCCGCCGTGCTCAGCCTGGGCCGTGTAACGTGGCACAAGGAGATGAAATTCGCCAAGCAGGACGCGGCGATCAATCTCTCCACCGGCTGGGAAATGCGGCTCATCGAGGCGGAGGCCGCGTTAGGCGCGAATGATTTGACTACCGCAATGACGCTGATCAACAAGCATCGCGTCGCGCTCGGGCTGCAGCCGTGGACGGCGTCGACGATCGCCGACGGATGGACGGCGCTTCGCCGCGAACGCGGGATCGAGCTCTGGCTGGAAGGACGGCGCCTGAACGATCTGCGCCGCTGGAAAGCCAGCAACGCACCCGGCACGATCTCGCCCCTCGAGCAGCCCGGAACCGGCACAAATGGCGCGCCGTCGTATCTGACGCAGCAGGATCTCTGCTTTCCGATACCAACCTCCGAGAAGCAGAACAATCCGAATCTGGCGGGCACGTAGCGTCCTTTCGATCCGCCGACCCGCCGCCGAATCGATGCGCATTCCTATTCGATTATCCTGGGCACTCCTCGCGGTAGCCATCACGGCTGCCTCGCACGCGCCCCGCGAAGACGTGGACCTCCTTCTTCGTGGTGGCACCGTCATCGACGGAAGCGGCGCGGCGCCGCGCGTTGCCGACGTCGCGATTCGCGGCGATCGGATCGTCTTCATCGGCGATGCCGGCAACGCGAACCTGACGCCGAAGCGCGTCATCGACGTGCGTGGACTGATCGTCGCGCCCGGATTCATCGATCCGCACACGCACACGCAAGGTGATTTGAGCAGCGGCGATCCACGGCAGCGCGCGAATCTCCCGTATCTGATGCAGGGCGTGACGACGGTCATCACGAACAACGATGGCGGTGGAACCATCGAGATCGGCAAGACGCTCGATGCCTGGACCAAGAACGGGATCGGGACGAACGCCGCGCTCTATGTCCCGCAAGGCTCCGTCCGCGGTGCCCTGCTCGGGATGTCCGACCGCACGCCGACCGCTGCCGAGCTCGACTCGATGCGCGCGCTCGTTAGGCGCGGCATGGACGAGGGTGCCATCGGCATGTCGACGGGACTCTACTACGCTCCTGGCAGCTACTCCCCCACGGACGAGGTGATCGAGCTCGCGAAGGTCGCGGCGCGTTACGGCGGCATCTACGACACGCATTTACGAGACGAGAGTTCCTATACAATAGGCCTCGTCGGTGCCGTGAACGAGGCGATCCGCATCGGACGCGAAGCAAAGATCCCGATCCACATCTCGCATATCAAAGCGCTCGGCGTCGATGTGTGGGGGCAGAGCGATACCGTCATCGCCCTCATCAGGAAAGCGCGCGCCGAGGGGATCGACGTGACCGCCGGTCAATATCCGTACAGCGCGTCCGGAACCAGTGTCGGCGCGTCGCTGCTGCCGCGCTGGGCGGAGGTCGGTGGCCGCGACTCGCTGCGCGCGCGGATCGCTGACCCGGCCACGCGCGCCCGCCTGACGAAGGAGATGGAGAACAATCTTCGTCGCCGCGGCGGCGCGTCGTCGCTGCTCATCTCGTCCACCCGCGATACGAGCATCCTCGGCCGTACCCTGGAAGAAATCGCCGCGAAGCGTCACGAATCGCCGATCGACGCCGCGCTGCAGATCGTGCAGCAAGGCGACGCGTCTGTCGCCTCGTTCAACATGAACGAGAAGGACATCGCGAAGTTCATGGTACAGGACTTCATCATGACCGATTCCGATGGCTCTGCCGGCCACCCCCGCAAATACGGCACCTTCCCGAGAATAATTCGCGAGTACGTGCTCAACGAGCACCTCCTGACGCTTCCACAGGCCGTGCATCGATCGAGCGGTCTGACGGCGGCGACGCTGCGGCTCAACGAGCGCGGCATTCTGAAAGTCGGCAACGTCGCTGACGTCATCGCCTTCGACACGGCGACCATCGCCGATCGCTCGACTTATCGCGAGCCGACCCTGCTCGCCACCGGCATGCGGTACGTGCTCGTGAATGGCACGATGACGATCGATCAGGGGAAGTACACGGGAGCATTGGCGGGCAAGGCGCTGCGTCGGGTGACGCGGTAACGACATCGCCGAGGGCACGCGCGAGGCGTTACCCTTAAGACATCACCTCGTCGCTCGACAGCATGTTCTCATTTCTGACCCCGTGGGTGAAGCGGCTCATCGCGGCGAACGTCATCATGTTCGTCGTGAGCACCTATTTCATACCGCAACTGAACGGGCTCCTCGCGTTCTACCCTCATTGGGCGTTCATCCGCGCGATGCCATGGACGTTCGTGACGTACATGTTCGCGCACGCGAGCTGGAGCCACCTCATCTTCAACATGATCTCGCTCGGGTTCTTCGGGCCGCGGGTCGAGGACCAGATGGGTGGCCGCCGGTTCATCACGATGTACTTCATCGCTGGGCTTGGCGGGGCGTTCCTCTCGCTCGCTCTGCAGAGCGTCGCGCCGTATCCGATCGTCGGTGCATCGGGCGCGATCTTCGGCGTCGAGCTCGTCTACGCGACGCTGTGGCCCCATGATCGGATCTACATTTGGGGGGCGCTGCCTGTCGAAGCGCGCTGGCTCGTCATCGGACAGACCGTGTATTCCATCTTCGGCGGATTCGGCGGCTTGGGGAGCCTTGGCGGCGGTGTCGCCCACTTCGCCCACCTCGGCGGATATGTCGGCGCGTTTCTCTACCTGCGTTGGATCGACTTTCGGTCGCCATTGAGCAGCTATCGGCGAAAACTGGACACGGCCACGTTCGGCAAGCGCGGTTGGGGCCTGAGCAGCGGGAACGAGGAGATCGCGCGCTGGGAGGCGATCCCACGCGTCGGTCTGCATCCGATGAACGTCGAGGAGCTCGACCGCGTGATCGGCAAGGCGAAGCGCGACGGCGTGCGCAGCCTAACGCCTGACGAGCGCGCGTTCTTGCATCGGATGTCGCTTCGCGACTTGCCGGCCGACGTCAAACCGCCAGTCCAATGAATCGGCGACGGTTCGGCGCCACGGTGGCCGGCGGCCTGCTCTCGTCGCGCTTGGCTAGTCATCCGTTAGGGAGAGCCGCACGGCTTCTCGCCGCGCCGCCGCGCGTCGACGGTGCAAGGCTCAATCGTCACCTCGTGGAGCTCTCGCGCTTCGGTGCGAATCCGCAGGGCGGCGTCACGCGCCTGGCATACAGTGACGCCGATCGTCAGGCGCGTGAGTATGTGCTCGGGCTGATGCGTGACGCGAAGCTCACGCCCTCGATCGACGCCGCCGGCAACATCATCGCCGCCCGCGCCGGGCGCGACCCGGCGCGCAAGCCGATTTTGTTCGGCTCACACATCGACTCCGTGCCGGAGGGGGGCAATTACGACGGTGACGTTGGCTCGATGGCGGCGATCGAGGTTGCCCAGACGTTAGGCGAGCAGGCAATTACCACGCGCCACCCGCTTCATATCACCATCTGGCAAAACGAAGAGGGTGGACTGTATGGCAGCCGCGCCGTGAGTGGGCAGCTCACCGCGGACGAGCTGCAGAACGTGAGTCGCAGCGGAAAGACCGTCGGCGACGGCATCACGTTTCTCGGCGGTGATCCGCAGCGTCTCGCGCAAGCGCGGCGCGTCAAGGGCGATATCGCCGGCTACCTCGAGCTGCACATCGAGCAGGGTGGCACGCTCGAGCGGGATCACGTCGACATCGGCATCGTCGAGGGGATCGTCGGTATCAAGCAATGGGAAGTGACGGTGACCGGCTTTGCCAACCATGCTGGCACGACCCCCATGGATCAACGTCACGATGCCCTCCTCGCGGCGGCACGATTCGTCGAGGCGGTGAATCGCGTGGTGATGAGCGTGCCGGGCCGTCAGGTCGGCACGGTGGGTCGCATCCAGGCCTTTCCTGGCGCGCCTAACGTGATTCCCGGTCAGGTCGTCTGCACCTTGGAGCTGCGCGACCTCGACGCGAGCAAGGTCGACTCGCTGTATAACCGCATCGCCGCCGAAGCGACACAGATCGGAACCGAGAACGGTACCGCGTTCGCCTTCCGCATGTTGCACGAGAATGTGCCGGCGCCGAGTGATCCACGCGTGCGCTCCCTTATCGCCGACGCGGCTCGCGAGCTCGGCCTAACGACAAAAGTGATGCCGAGCGGTGCCGGCCACGATGCCCAGGCGTTGGCGACCCTGGGGCCGATGGGGATGATCTTCGTCCCGAGCATCGGCGGCATCAGTCACTCGCCGAAGGAGTTCTCGCAACCTAACGATATCGTCAATGGCGCGAACGTGCTCCTTGCGACGCTGCTTCGTCTCGACGATGCCGCGTGGAGCTAAGACAGCAGCGAGTATAAATCCTCGCGCGTCATCGGCAGCTCCACCCGTCCGTCCCGATGCGGCTTGGCGAGCAGCGACTGGATAATGCCGATCCGCCCGCTGCGGAAACCATGGGCTGACGCCGACATGTAGAGCCGCCAGACGCGGTAGGTTGCCTCGCCAACGAGCGCCGCGGCCTCTCGCCGACGTGCCTCGAGACGCTGAATCCAATGGCAAAGGGTGAGGACGTAGTGCTCGCGCAGGCTCTCGACGTCGCGCAGCTCGAAGCCGCTCCGCTCGGCGCTCGCGACGACCGCCGCCGAGGGCACGAGCTCGCCGTCGGGAAAGACATAGCGATCGATGAACCGGCCGCGTTGCCACACGCGCGCCGCGACGCGGGAGCCTAACGACTCTGGCCGCGAGGCGTCCACGCTCACGATGCCGTGATTCAGGAACAATCCTCCCGGCCGCAGCGCCGCGAACGCCGCCGCGAAATACTCGTTGAGGCGCTTGAGGCCGACGTGCTCGACCATGCCGACACTAGCGATCTTGTCGAACGCCGGCTCACTCGCGAGCTGCCGATAATCGCGGATCTCCACTCGGCAGCGATCGGAGAGTCCCGCTGCCGCCACGCGCTCGCGGGCGAGCTCAGCCTGAGCCTCGCTCAGCGTAATCCCCAGTGCCATCGCGCCGTAGCGCTTCGCGGCGTGGATGATGAGACCTCCCCAGCCGCAGCCGATGTCGAGCAACCGATCACCGGGCGCGAGCCGAAGCTTTCGGCAAATCAGATCGAGCTTGGATTCCTGTGCCTTGTCGAGATCGTCGTCACCGTGCGCGAAGTATCCGCACGAATACACCATTCGCGCGTCCAGCCAGAGCGCGTAAAAGGCGTTTCCGACATTGTAGTGAAAGCGCACGGCTTCCCGATCCCGGCGCCTGGTGTGTCGACGGCCCGACAGCTGCGGCGACGCAGGCGTCTCTGTCGCGGGGTTCGGCGCTCTCCGTTCCGATTCACGAGGCAGCGCAAGAACGTGACGCGCCAGCCTCAACAGCGCGAGCGGCGAACGGAGTCGTGACGCTGCAACGTCACCCAGTTCGCTCGCGCCTTCGATATCGCCTTCAATATCCACGTCGCCAAAGATGTAGCTCTCGGTGAGCGACAGCTCCGAGGGCGGCAGCAGCATGCGGCGTAAGGCACCCGGCGAGTCGAGGACGAGCGTAAACCGCGGCCGTTCGGCCGGCTCGTCGATGGTGCCCTCCCAATAGCGCACGGCGAACCGGCGCGACGCGATCGGCCCGAACACATCCTCGAGGACGACGCGTGATGCAGTGAGCGCATCCGCGTCTTTTCGCGGCGGCGAACTGTCCGAGTACGACTGCTGCGTACTTACGGTCTGCTCCGATTGCACCGTCAGCCTCTCGATCGATGGAGCCAAAGCCTGTATCCGAGAGTATACCCTTGGACGGAAGCGACGAAAGTGGCGATCGTGGATCAGCGCGTGACCTAAGGTGGGTCTCTACCGTCGAGTTGTTGGCGAACGGCCGATGCCTCGCGTCCGAAGGTCGCCCCCATCTATCTCCCTGATTCTCATGCGTTTGACCAGCAGAAATACCAGAGCCGCCGTGCCGATCGCGCTGGTTGTCTCCCTCGTCCTGCAGCAAGGATGCGCGAGCAGCAGCTCTATGGTCATGCAACAAGGCGGCGCGCGCGGTTCCACCGGTGTCCGCACGGGAGGGAATTACGTCGCGCTGGAGCGCGGGGTCATTGACGAGTTGAATCGCGCGCGGACCGATCCGTCTGGGTACGCCACCGAGATCGAGCGCGACCTACAGTATTACCAGGGCGACCTCTTCCGCCGGCCCGGCGACGAAAGCTTCCTGCAGACCCATGAAGGCGCCGCTGCGGCGCGCGAAGCGATCCGGGTGCTGCGTCAAACGAAGCCCCTACCGGCCCTGCGCGTGTCTCCCGGAATAGCATTGGCGACGCGAGACCACGTGAACGATCAGGCGCCGCGCGGCCTCATGAACCACAAGGGCACCGACGGCAGCATGGCGTGGGACCGCGTGAGCCGATATGGCGAATGGAAGTCCAAGATCTCAGAGAACATGACTTTCGGCGCGGCCACCGCGCACGATGTCGTCTCCGAACTGCTCATCGACGACGGCATCACTGACCGCGGTCATCGAAAGAACATCCTCGATGCGCAGGTAAAGCTCGTCGGCGCCTCGTGCGGCCCGCACAAGTCATTTCGCGTGATGTGCGATATCGTGCACGCCGGCGGCTTTGTGGAGCACGATAAGTAGCACAAGTGTGCTACTTCCTCGCCGCGAGCTTCTGCCAGATCTCCTCATCCTCGAGGCCAAGTACCCAGGCTGAGAAGCCGCGCAACTTCTTTTCTTGCATGAGACGTAGCTTCGCCTCGAAGCTGCGCGCGTTCTCGAGGAACAACCACTCGTAGGTCCCGCCATTCGCGTAATACGTGAACGGCACCTGGTCGGTATCCTCCCAGCGCATCGGTGCGTTCGCTCGCTCGGCGAGGTGCGTGCCCCAACGCCACGTGACCGTTTCACTCCATGAGCGCACCTGCTCTGGGATGGTCGCGTCCGCGCGCGCGAACCAATGATCGCCGTAGAGTGGAACGCCGAGTGACAGCTTTTCAGCCGGAACGTACCGGAGGAAGTAATCCACGTTCTCACGCACCCAGGTCAGGCCGGCCACTGGCCCCGGTGGCGTCCGACGCGTGTGCTGGTCGTACGACATCATGGAGATGAAATCGGCGACGCGGCCGAGTGCCGCGACATCATAACCGCCACGCCAGCTCTCCTGTAGAAATCGATGATATGCAGTCGGCCCCACTGCCTCATCGGTGCGGTGGACGACGGCGATCGAGATGGTGAATCCGGCGGCGTGTAGCGCCGCTGCCGCATCGGTGAACCATTTCGTGAAACGGTCGCGATCCTGCTCGTTGATGTTTTCGACGTCGAACTGAATTCCCCAGTAGCCATGCCGGCGACATGAGCCGACCATCGCGTCGATGCTTCGGCGCTGCGCGGCTTCGTCGCCGAGCAACCGATGCAACGCGGGTTGATTGAAGCCCTCGTTCACGAACAACGGCATCACTTTGACGTGATGCTCGTTCGCAAGTTTCAGCACGCGTGCGTCGACGCCGCCGAAGAAAGTGCCTAGCGAGTCGACAGTGTAGCTCTGGGGACCGAGAACGGTGATTTGATCGATGTGGGCGACGAGGCTCCTATACGCATCCTCGCGGTCGACATAATAGAACAAGCGCTCGCCCTGCGCGCCGAGGGCTGCGGCGTTAATGACAAGTGCGAGGACGATCAGTTTGAGGCGCATGAGAGAAGGGCTGGAATGTCGCTTCGCTCAGGATGACAACGACTCTATTCTGGTGCGCCGAAGGTCTGGACGAAGATCAAGCGTCCACGCGCATCGGGAGCAAGCACGACGCCCGTTTCGCTGTAACCGCCGGCGAGAATATTCGCGCGATGTCCGGGCGATCGCATCCACGCCGCTACCGCGCTCGGCGCATCGGCACGCGTTCGACGTTGACGAGATACACGATTTCTCGCGCCATTCCATCGAGCGAGAGCGGCTTCGCGATCAGGGTCGCCGCGGCCGAAGCCGTGCGCGTGCCCGCCGTGGTCGGATACAAGAAGGCGAATGCTGCGCACAAGGCAAGTGCGAGAAGCGCCTTCGTCACTCTCCCGCCATGACCGCGCTCGCTCTGCCGAATGTGCGACACAAGCAATCGCCCGAAGCCTGAACGCGTGATGCGACTTCCGCGTGAACGGCGCCGAGCCTTGACGAAAGAGCGAGAGCTGTGAGTCGAAGACGACATCGAGAGATTCGAGGACATGCGCTACAACGATCGTTTCCGCAGAAGCAACACGAACCAACAGAGGCTCGGGTCACGAGCGGCGACATATTCACTTACGGCGCGGGCAGGTCGAGGTGTCGGGCACGGCTTTCTACGTTCCTGCCATCCGGAATTGATCCTGCGTCCCGCCGTGATCATTGTTGGGGTTCGAGAGTGATGGTTACCATGCGTCTCCGAAGTAGCGACACTTCGCCGACGGTTTCCCCCCGGCGTATTCAGCAGTCTTAGCTCCTACGTCATGAGTCTCAACGTTCTCGTCACCGACGACATCGACCCGGAAGGCGTCCAGCTGCTTGTCGCGCAGCCGGAGCTGCGCGTAGACGAAGTGCCGACATTGCCGAAGCAGGAGCTTCTGTCACGCATCGGCAATTACGACGCATTGGTCGGCCGCAGCGCGACGCGCATCTCCGAAGAGCTCCTGCGCGCGGCCAAGAAGCTGAAGGTCGTGGGTCGTGCCGGCGTCGGCGTCGACAACATCGCCCTCGAAGCAGCGACGGCGCTCGGCATCGCCGTGATCAACGCCCCCGCTGGCAATACGGTCGCCGTCGCCGAGTTGTTCTTCGGAGTAATGATTGGTTTGCTGCGGCACGTGCCACGAGCGGCGCAGTCGATGCGCGAGGGCAAGTGGGATCGTTCGCAGTTTCTGGGCAACGAGCTGAAGGGCCGTACTCTCGGCATCGTCGGTGTCGGGCGCATCGGCAGCGAGATCGCGGCGCGCGCTCAGGTGTTCTGTATGGAAGTCGTCGGGTTTGATCCGTATATCGCCGACGACCGCTTTCGGGCGTTGCGGATCCGTCGAGCCCCGACACTCGATGCGCTGCTCGAGGAGTCAGAAATCGTGACGGTCCACACGCCGCTCAACGACGAGACGAAAGGCCTCATCGGACGCCGCGAGCTGTCAATCCTGCGCGCCGGTGCCATCGTCGCCAATCTCGCTCGCGGTGGGATCGTCGACGATCAAGCGCTGTTGGCCGCGCTGGAGAGCGGCCACCTGCGCGGCGCGGCGCTCGACGTCTATCAAACGGAGCCGCTGGCCGCAGACCACCCGATTCGTAACGCGCCTAACGTCGTCCTCACGCCACATATTGGCGCGTCGACCGCCGAAGCCCAGCGCAACGTCGCCGTCGACGTGTGCCGGGCTGTGCGGGACGCGTTGCTCCACGGCGAGCTCTCGCGGTCGATCAATGTCGCTTCCGTCTCGTTAGGCAACGGCCGGTGGCGCGAGGTACAGCCGGCGATGCTCGTCGCGCAGCGGGCGGCGATGGTGACGCGGGCCATTCTCGCGGACCAGGGACTGCGCGCCGTGCGCCGGCTCGCCGTGCGGTGCGGTAGCGCCCTCATCGACGCGGGAGACCTTCTGCTCTCCGCCGCTGCCGTCGGCGTACTCGACGGCGTCGTCGAGACAGACCGCCTGAATCTCATCAATGCGCGCACGCTCGCCGAGGCGCGAGGCCTCGAACTATCCGTTGCCGAGGCGCCGCTCGGTCACCCTTACACCGTCGAGGTCGCGCTGTCGGGGGGGATGCAGGAGTTGGCCGTGGCGGGCAATGCGGCGCCAGACGCCACGCCGCGCCTAACGCGAATCGGCAGCTTTCACATCGACGTCACGCCGCGCCAGACGCTCATCGTGCTCACCAACAACGATGTCCCTGGCGTCATCGGGCACGTCGGTACGCTGCTCGGCGACGCCGGCGTGAACATCGCCGAATACCATCAGGCGCGTCTTGCGCAAGGCGGCGAAGCCCTGGCCGCCGTCTCGGTGGACGGCACTGTCGGTCCGGACATTCGCCGTACGCTACTCGAGCTGCACGACGTGATCACGGCGACGGTGGTGAGGTTCGAGGGACTAGGGCCGAAGGAATAGGCGACAGGGAACAGCGGCGCGTGGTGATTTCCACGGACTTGGGCGTTAGGCAGGCCTTTGCGCGGGACGCGTCGGGGTTGGAGCTGCTCCCCGACGCCGTAGCGAGGCCGACGACGGAAGAGCAGGTGATCTCGGTCTTACGAGATGCTCGCGCTGCCGGCAAAGCGGTCACGCCGGCCGGCGGGCAGACGAGCACGACTGGCGCGTCGATTACCGACGGCGCTGTCCTTCTCTCACTCCGCGGACTCGGCGGCATCGGCGAGGTCGGTCGCGACCGCCTAACGATTCGTGTCCAATCGGGAGTGAACCTCGGCGACTTGAAGCGCCGGCTCGCGGCCGATGGCCTGTTGTTCGCGCCCGACCCGACGAGCGAGGACGACGTCACCGTCGGCGGCGCCATCGCCTGTAACGCCTCGGGCGCGCGCAGCCTGTTGTACGGGCCCACGCGGTCACACGTCGCGGCGCTGCGGGTCGCACTCGCCGACGGCAGCGTACACGAGCTCCGCCGGTCGCGCTTGGAGAAGAACACCGTCGGTTACCTGCCCGTGCACGAGCCGGTGGATTGGTTTATCGGCAGCGAAGGAACCCTCGGCGTCATTCTCGAGGCCGAGCTCTCGCTGCTCCCACTGCCGGCGAGCGTGACGGGTTTGGCCGTGCCATTCACTCGTGAGGCGGACGCGCTGGACTTCGTCGTCGCGTCCCGATCGTCGACGGAGGTGTCGCCACGCTGCATCGAGTTCTTCGACGCGGCGGCTTTGACCGTCGCGCGCGCCGCCACGGACGCGGGGTGGGCCGACGGCGCGGGAGCTCTCGTTTACGTCGAGCAAGCGGCCGCCGAAGGCACGGACGTCCCGCTCGATCGATGGCTCGCGCTCGCCGAGCAATTCGGCGCCGCTGAATCGGACATTCTCGTGTACCAAGGAGAGGCTGCCTTACGAGAAGTGCGTCGGCTCCGGCACGCGGTACCGGCGACGATGAACGAACGGGGCGCGCGCTGTCGCGTGTCGGGAGGCCGGAAAGTCTCCACGGATTGGGCGGTGCCTTATCGCCGGCTCAAAGGCGCCATCGCCGACGCACGGCGCCTCGCCGATGACGCGGGCATCGACCAGGCGGTGATTTACGGTCACGCCGGCAACGGGCATCCGCATCAGAATTTCATCGCTCGCGACGCGACGGAGCTCGCCCGCATCGAACACGTGGTCGAGGACACACTGCGACACGTCGTCGCGCTTGAGGGTACCGTCGCCGCCGAGCACGGCATCGGAAAGCTGAAGCGGCGCTGGCTCTCCCTGCAGCTCACGCCGATGCAGCGCGGCGTGATGCGGGCCATGAAGGACGAGCTCGACCCGACTGGCATGCTCGCGCCCGGCAACCTGTTCTGAGGCTCGTTAGGCGCGATGAGCTCCTTTGCCTCTGT
>QHUV01000571.1 GCA_003222065.1 Gemmatimonadota bacterium
CTTCGTTGACGCGCAGCTTCTCCTCGTTCTCGAGCCGGCGCACTTCACCAATGCGCTCGCCGCGATCCTTCTCGACGACTTGATCTTCGATACGTGAGAAGATCTTGACGTCAATAACGACGCCTTCCATGCCCGGCGGCACTTTGAGCGAAGAGTCCTTCACGTCCTTCGCCTTTTCGCCGAAAATGGCGGTGAGGAGCTTCTCTTCAGGCGACAATTCCGTCTCGCCCTTCGGCGTGATTTTTCCCACCAGGATATCGCCTGGTTTGACATGTGCTCCGATGCGAACGATGCCGCGCTCGTCGAGATCCAGCAGCGCCTCTTCCGAGACGTTCGGAATCTCGCGCGTGATCTCCTCCTGACCGCGCTTCGTGTCGCGAACGTGGAGCTCCAACTCCTGGATGTGGATCGACGAATAGACATCGTCTTTTACCAGGCGCTCGGAGAGCACGATGGCGTCTTCGAAGTTGTGTCCATACCAGGGCATGAACGCAACGGTCACATTCGATCCGAGCGCGAGCTCTCCCTGCTCGGTGCCTGCCCCATCTGCCAACACGTCCCCTTGTTTAATGCGCTGGCCGAGCTTGACGAGTGGGCGCTGGTTGATCGCCGTGTCCTGGTTCGTGCGCCAGTATTTCTTGAGGCGATACCGATCGTGTTGCGTTAGGCGCGCGAGCGGACGATCGTCGCCGCGGCGCTCTTCCGCCAGGCGGCGCTCGGCCGGTCCGCTGTCGACGATGATCTCGTCTGCCGTGACGTGCGTGACGACGCCAGCTCGCTTGGCAATGACGACCGCGCCCGAGTCACGCGCCACCTTCTCCTCCAAGCCGGTACCGACGAGGGGTGTCCGTGGATTGAGGAGCGGCACCGCCTGACGCTGCATGTTCGAGCCCATGAGCGCGCGGTTTGCGTCATCGTGCTCGAGGAACGGAATCAATGCCGCGGCGATCGAGACGAGCTGTTCGGGCGCGACATCCATGTAGTCCACGCGATCGCGCGGCACGAGCGGCACGTCGCCTTGCTGGCGGCAGAGCACCAGGTCGTCGGCGAACGTGCTGTTGTCGTCGAGCTTCGCGTTGGCCTGCGCGATGATGGCGTCTTCTTCGCGGTTGGCGTCGAGCCAGACGATCTCGTCGTTCGACACCTTACCGTTCTTGACGACACGATAGGGCGTCTCGACGAAACCGAGGTCGTTCACGCGCGCAAAGCACGCGAGCGACGTAATGAGTCCAATGTTCGGACCTTCCGGCGTTTCGATCGGGCACATGCGGCCATACTGCGAGTAGTGCACGTCACGCACCTCGAAGCCGGCGCGCTCACGCGTTAGGCCGCCCGGACCCAACGCCGACAAGCGGCGCTTGTGCGTCAGCTCGGCGAGTGGGTTCGTCTGATCCATGAACTGCGAGAGCTGCGACGACCCGAAGAATGCCTGGATCACCGCGCTCACCGTCCGCGCGTTCACGAGATCGTCGAGCGAAATTTTTTCGGGGTCTGTGTTAATGGACATTCGCTCTTTGACCAAGCGCGCCATGCGCGACAGACCGACCGAGAACTGATTCGCGATCAGCTCGCCGACCGACCGAATGCGCCGGTTGCCCAGATGGTCGATGTCGTCCACGTGTCCACGGCCCTCGTGCAGTTCGACGAGATAGCGCAGGATCGCGACGAAATCCTCCTTTGTCAGAACAGTCGTCCCGGCATCAGTCGTTAGGCTGAGCCGCTGGTTGATCTTGTAACGGCCAACGCGGCCGAGATCGTAGCGCTTCGGCGAGAAGAACAAGCGCTCGAGCGCTTGCTTCGCCGTTGCCGCGTCCGGTGCGTCGCCGGGACGGAGCAGGGCGTAGATCTGCTGCAGCGAT
>QHUV01000572.1 GCA_003222065.1 Gemmatimonadota bacterium
CGTTTCACGTCTCAACCAGTGTGTTTTTTGAACGAATGCTCACTCCGCGGTCGCGGAGGCGGCGCTCGGCGATGGCAAGACCCGGCTCGTCGTCACGGACTACAAGACGGCTCCGATTGACGAGAAGCTCCGTGCGGTGCTCGGTCTCCTCGAGAAGCTGACGCTTGCTCCGGAGACGCTCTCGGCGGCCGACGTTCGTCCCGTGCTCGCGCGCGGTGTGACGCGCGAGGCCCTCGTCGACGCGTTCTACGTGGCGTTTCTCTTCAACACGTACGATCGACTCGCCGACACGTTAGGCTGGGAGCTGCCTGACGAGCGCTACTACCCGAAGGCGGGGAAGTTCTTGCTGAAGCGCGGATATTTGTAACAGCAGATCCTTCGCTCCGCTCAGGATGACAAGTGGGTGTCATCCCGAGCGGAGCGAGGGATCTGCTTTTCGTTCACGCCTCCTGCAGCTGCTCGATCTCGATCTTGTCCATCTTCAGCATCGCCTGCATCACGCGCTGCGACTTTCCGGCGTCCTTGTCCGCCAGCAACTTGCCTAACGCCGTAGGAATGATCTGCCAGGAGAGCCCGTACTTGTCCTTCAGCCAACCACACCGCTCCTTCTGGCCACCCGCGGAGAGCTTGTTCCACAGCTCGTCGACTTCGTCTTGCGTCTCGCAGCTCACGAACAGGGAGATCGCGGGGGTGAAGGAGAAGAGAGGTCCGCCGTTCAGTGCCATGAATTCCTGGCCCTCGAGCGTGAACGTCGCCGACATCACCTGGCCCTTCGGTCCAGGCCCCGCGTCGCCGTAGCGCGTCACTCTGCCGACCTTCGAGTTCTTGAAGATCGAGACATAGAAGTTCATCGCGTCTTCGGCGTTGTCGTTGAACCAGAGAAAGGGTGTGATCTTTTGCATAGTCGTTAGGCTCCCGTGGTGATGTGGCCTCGAGACTCGAGATACTCGGCGAGGCGGTCATAGGTTTCGGCGGCTCCGTGCTCCATTCCCGACGCGATGACGGCGTCGCGGATCTGCTTCGACTCGTAGCGCACAGTGATCGTGACGGTGGTCTTTCCGGCCTCCTCGATGAACTGCGTCGTCACCACCGACTCGCCGGGATAATCATCGAACGACTCGGCATGAACGAGGCGCTCGGGACGCACCATCTCACGAATGACGCCACGCATGCCCATCTCTCCGCCGTCGGGGCCGCGCAAGACGAAGCGCCACGTTCCGCCGACCTTGAAGTCGCCTTCGCAGATAGCGAGCGAAAAGCCGCGTGGGCCGAACCAGCGCTTGAGCAGCTCGCATCTCGTGAACGCGTCGAAGACCATCGCGCGCGGCGCGTCGAACACGCGCACCATCTTGACCTCGCGATCCGAGGGCGTGGTGACCTTGAGTGTACCGGTGTTGAGCATGAGAGAGCAGGGTTGGGGGCTGGTGGATGGGCCATGGAAATTGAGTGTGTGCTCATCGCTTGGTCGGCGGCCGTTTTGTGCGCCGGGCCTTCGTCTTCGTGTCCTGAGCCTTCATCTCCTCGAGCAGGAGGTCGAGCCGGCGGAAGTTGCGCTCCCAGACCTCGCGATAGTGATCGAGCCAGCCGCTTGCGTCGGCGAGCGGCAGTGGCTCGAGGCGGCACGGCCGGCGTTGCGCGTCGCGGCCGCGCGAGATGAGACCAGCGTGCTCGAGTACCTTGAGGTGCTTGGAGACCGCGGGCTGGCTCATCGCGAAGGGCTTGGCCAGCTCCATGACGCCTGCCTGGCCAGACGCGAGCCGGGCGAGAATCGCGCGCCGCGTCGGATCGGCGAGGGCGGCAAAGGTGGCATCGAGACGATCGGGGGCCATCACGTGTGTAACCTCAAAGTTGTATAACCATAACCACGCTTGGTTATGTTGGTGCTACGCTCCCGAACGAGCACGTCGTCAGGCTTTCGAATCGTCGAGGTCATGCGACCACTTGCGTCACCGCCGGGCAAAGAGCCCGACCTCCGCACAACACGCGCGTCCTCGCCGCTCGCCACGTGGCAGTCCACCGTCCTCACGGAAGCAGCTCGCGGCTTCGTCGCGGATCTCGCGCGACGCTTTGCCGCGCCGATCGCGGAATTGCTTTCCAGACGCGCCGAGCGGCGAGCGCGGATCGCCACAGGCGCGGAGCGACTCGATTTTCTCGCCGCGTCGGCTGACGTGCGAATCCGCGACTGGAGCGTTGCGCCGGCGCCTCAGGATCTGCAGCGTCGCGCCGTCGAGATCACGGGTCCGACTGACCGGAAAATGATGATCAACGCTCTCAACTCGGGAGCGGACGTCTTCATGGCAGATCTGGAGGATTCGTCGGCGCCGACTTGGGCAAACGTGCTTTCGGGGCAGGTCAATCTGTACGACGCCGTACGCCGTACCATTTCCTGGGACGACCCTGACACCGGTAAGGCCTATCGCCTGAACGATCGGACGGCAACCCTCATCGTTAGGCCACGCGGCCTGCATCTTGTCGAGCGCCATCTACTGCTCGACGGGAGCCCAGTGCCCGGCGCGTTGGTCGACGCCGGTCTGTTTCTCTTTCACAACGCGCATGAGCTGATTGCCCGCGGTACGGGCCCGTACCTCTATCTACCCAAGCTCGAGAGTCATCGTGAGGCGCGGCTCTGGAACGAGGTGCTGACCTATGCCGAGAGCGCCCTTCGAATCCCGCACGGCGCCGTCAAGGCGACGGTCCTGATCGAGACGCTGCCGGCGGCATTCGAGATGGATGAGATCCTGTGGGAGCTCCGCGATCACATCGTCGGACTCAACTGCGGCCGGTGGGACTACATCTTCAGCTTCATCAAGTACCGCTCGCTGGATCCAAACGCCGTGCTTCCCGACCGCTCTCAGGTCACGATGGAGCAGCCATGCATGCGCGCATACACACAGCTCGCCGTGAAGACCTGTCACCGTCGCGGCGCGCACGCCATTGGTGGTATGGCCGCTCAGATCCCCATCAAAGGTGACGCCGACGCAAACGAGAAAGCGCTCGCCCGCGTTCGCGCCGACAAGTTGCGCGAGGTGAAGGACGGCCACGACGGAACGTGGGTTGCCCATCCCGGTCTCGTGCCTATCGCGCGAGAGATCTTCGACGCGTACATGCCGGGGCTGAATCAGCTCGCGCGTACGCGCGACGATGTGCACAGTACGGCCGCCGATCTGCTCCGTGTGCCAACGGGCACGCGCACCAAGGAAGGCCTCCGCCATAACGTGCGCGTCGGTATTCAGTACATCGAGGCGTGGCTGCGGGGCGTCGGCTGTGTGCCGCTCTATCATCTCATGGAGGATGCCGCGACGGCGGAGATCTCACGCGCTCAAGTGTGGCAATGGATCCACCATCGCGCGCGGCTCGACGACAATGGCGAAATTGTCGATGCCGCGCTTCTCGATCGCGTCGTCGACGAGGAAATGGCGCGCATAACGAGTGAGATTGGTGAGCAGCGCGTCCGCGGCGGCCGCTTCGTCGAGGCGTGCACCTTCTTCAAGCAGCTGGCAACGGCAGACACGCTTGCCGACTTTCTGACATCCGCGGCGTACACCGCGCTCGACGACATCCCACCGATCGACATCGACTGATCTGGAGACTCTCATGGCCGCCCCCACTACGACCATAACTGCCGAGGAGATTGCCGAGGTTGCCCCGCCCGTCGAGGGCAACGGCACCCGGCGCTGGCAGGGAATCACACGGCCATATACGGCGGCCGACGTCGAGCGCCTCCGGCCGTCGATCAAGATCGAGCACACCCTCGCCGACGTCGCGGCGCGCCGGCTGTGGACGCTGTTGACGTCGCGAGAGCATGTGCCCGCGTTAGGCGCGCTGACGGGAAGTCAGGCCGTGCAGATGGTGCGCGCCGGACTGGAGGCGATCTACGTGAGCGGGTGGCAGGTCGCCGCCGACGCCAATCTTTCTGGTCAGACGTATCCGGATCAGAGTCTCTATCCGTCCAACTCCGTGCCCGCGCTCGTCCGGCGCATCAACCAAGCGCTGCTCCGCGCCGATCAGATCGAGCGCAGCGAGCGGCTTGGCCACCGCTCGCCTAACGGGTCGAACGGGCACGTTGCGGCCGCGGCGCGTCACTGGCTCGCGCCGATGGTCGCCGACGCGGAGGCGGGATT
>QHUV01000573.1 GCA_003222065.1 Gemmatimonadota bacterium
CGTCGGCGACCGCACCCCCGAGGGATTCTTCCGTCTACGCGGTGAGCTCGACTGCGCCATTGCGCGCGCAATAGCCTACGCGCCGTACGCCGATTTGCTCTGGTGTGAGACGTCGACGCCCGACCTGGCCGAGGCGCAGCAGTTCGCGGAGGCAGTGCACGAGGTCGCACCCGACAAGATGCTCGCCTACAACTGCTCGCCGTCCTTCAACTGGCGGAAGCACATTGACGCATCGACGATCGCCAGGTTCCAGCGCGAGCTCGGCGCGATGGGTTACAAGTTCCAATTCGTGACGCTCGCCGGCTTCCACGCGCTGAACT
>QHUV01000574.1 GCA_003222065.1 Gemmatimonadota bacterium
ACAAGCGTTGGCGCGCAATCGGCCATCTTCCTCGACCGGACTTATGTCGTGCGCATGGCGCCGGACAAGGGACTGATGTACGAGGGCCAGCCGGCGATTCCCCTCTTTCTCTATAGCAGTTTGGACCACCTCTACTCGAAGATCCGCGATCCAGATCCTGGTTGGTCGACGGGCCGGATGGTCGTCATCACGCCGATGTTCCGCATCCGGCAGTTGACTGACAAGGCGGCGGCGTCCTCGCCGGTACGCACGCCGTCATTCATGCCGAAGCTCACCACGCAATTCCTCGCTACGCGAAGGCTGCAGTCGGGGGTAGACCGAGGGCCGGTCGACTTTCCCCTGTCGGCAATCGTGATTGGCGCCGACGGGACGTTCGGCCACTATTCCAACGGCCAGGCCGGTTGCTTCCGCGCGAATGAACGGCGCAAGGCAGACGGCAGCGGTAACTGCGAGCCCGATCCTACGGCCGCGGCGGGCGCCGATACGCTGAACACTGTCGACGGGAGCTTCTCGACCTGGTACCTCAGGGCGCAGACGCACGTGCGATTCGCGCACTATAAGGATTCGCTCGTGTTCTTTGCGGTCACGTTCGGCGCGGGGATCGATTGGCATCCGGCGTTTCTGAAGCCCATCGGCGGAATGGATTCGGCGCTCGCCGCCGTGTACGGCCGGACGCGGCCCTTCGGAAGCATCGAGATCACCCGGAAGAGCGAGTGGCACTGCTCGCAGGCGCTTCTGTTGGGATGGCTGCCGTGCGGCGTCGGTCGCGTCAGGGCATCGTACAGTACCGAATTCATTAGTACACGCCCGCCCGGCATTTCACCCCGTGCGACGACCGCGGAGGCTGCCTGGACCTTCGCTCGTTATGCAGGATTCGGGGCGATCGTTCGCGTGCACCGCGGACAGGACTACTACAACATCGCGCTCGGCCACGAGCTCAATGTGACGCAATACGGATTCACCTTCGATTTAGAGCATAACGATCCGATACCGCGAGGCCGGTAGTGCCGCGTCATCGTGTCAGCGTGAACGCAAATCGTTGCTCGACGAGTTGACGTACCGGTCGGCCGCTGATCACAGCGGGCAGATATCGCGAGTGGAGCAACGCCTGCCTAACGGCTTCGGCGAATTGGGCGTGCGTCGCGTCGGCAAAGCCGATGGATTCAGGCTCTGCCCGACCGGTGGTGTCGACGACGAATCGCGCGACGACGCTCCCCTCGACCTGCGCTGAGCGAAGCGCTGACGGATATGCCGGCGCCGGATTTCCTGGCCGCGGTGCCGCTGCCTTTTCGACCAGGTTCGGCGTGTAGACATCGTTCGTAGGACTCGTGACTCTGCCGCTCCCCTGCACTCCCGTCGCAAGACTGACGTGAGTACCGTCGAAGAGGCTCTCGTCCGTCTGCGGACGCGTGAGGTCGATTGGTGGCAAAGATCGCGGCACAACGACCGGCGGTACGAGCACTGGCCTAACGGGCGGCACGACAGTGCTTCCGTTGGAACGCGAGGGCGATGCCTTCTGCGACACTTCACGCCTCGGCGCCATGGGATAAATCACATGCACAAGGTCAGGCTTGATCGACTCGGGAGCAGAGGTCGCCCGCGCCGTGGCAGCGAGGGCGAGCGCAATTAGCGCCGTGTGCACGACAATACTGACAAATGCACCGCCCGATCGGCGGGTTCGAGCAGCCTGGGACTCGAGCAGGGTGCGCAGCATCTTGCCTCCGGGTTCGTCGCCCCGGTAACATGACAGTGCGCCGCGAAAACTGCATGGCGATTCCCTGGACGCCGGATGAGCAAGCGCTCAGTGTTGCATGACGATTTGGTGAACGCCGCGCCGGCGCTCTATGACACGCGTGTCCGGATGACGTCCTCCAAATAGCGTTTGCTAATGGCCGCCGACTCTTTCGGTGTGCGCGTCTTATCCGGCACGCTATCGAGCTCGACGACCGCCCAGCCGCGGAATCGCACGTCACGCAGCGCGGCGAAGACACCGGGCAGATCGACCGACCCGCGCCCCAACTCCACGAACTGGTACGAAGGTCCGTTCCCGCTCGGCGCGGACATCTGGACATCCTTGATGTGCAGGAAGAGGAGCCGCTCGGCGTGCCGGCGGACCGCCGCCACGGGATCGCCGCCTCCGACCTGATAGTGCGCGACGTCGAGGAGCAAGCCGACGTATTTTGGATCTGACGCGTCGAGGATGCGGTCGATCTCGTTAGGCTTCTCGCCGATGCTGCCCATGTGCGGGTGATAGGCGACGCGAATGCCGAGGTCCGCCGTGCGCTTGCCGATCTCCGTCAACAGCCGCCCCAGCCGCTCGGTGTCCGCGGATACGATCTCGTGCCGACTCGGGCGCTCGTCGATCAGCTGCAGATACAGGCCGCCCGCGTCGCGGAGGAACCGCGCGTGGCTCACGTGCTCCTCGATGACGCGCGACTCGGCCGACGGGTCAATGGACACGTTGCCGCTCGAGAGCGCGACGAACGTTAGGCGGTGCGCCGCGAGCTGCTCCCGCAACGCCGCCGGCCGCAGCCCATAGCGCGTGAGGACGTTCGCACGGAGCTGAATGCCCGGAAACCCGAGCGCGCTGATGTCTTCGATCGCCCGTTCGTCGTTATTGAATGTGCCATTCAGTCACCGAGACTTGAGCATATCGGCCGACGTCGCGCAACGATACTGGCAACATGATGCCTCCAAGGTTCGACGGTTTGCTAGCCTCACGGAAGACCGTTAGGCCGAAGCTCTGGCGCGCGCACGTTTCGCTCTGCGCCGCACAAACCATGCAATGACCCAGCCGGCGAGTCCAGCTAGGACGAACCAGCTCACGGGGCCGAGATAGACGTGGACCCTGATGTAGTTTCTCCCGAGCAGGTAGCCGAGCGGCGCTAGTATACTGCACCAGATCAATGTCCCGGCGAAGTTGGTGAGCAAAAAAAGAACGACGTTCATGCCGGCAAAACCCGCCGGCAGCGAGATCAGTCCGCGCACACCTGGAAGTAGCTGGCCGAAGAACACCGCGCGGCTGCCGTATCGCGTGAAGCGGCTCTGGGCCTTCCGCAGATCGTTGGGGCGAAGGAGGATCCATTTACCGTGCCGGCCGACCCAGTTCGTGACCCGCGCCTCACCAAGAACGTGCGCAACCCAATAGAGAGGCAGTGCACCAAGAGCCGAACCAAGCGATCCGGCAAGCACCACGCCCCAGAGTGTCATGCGTCCACGGCTGGCCTCGAACCCACCCAGGGGCATGATCACCTCCGAAGGCAGCGGAAGGACGATGTTCTCGATAGCCATGAGGAGTCCGACTCCCCAGTAACTCAAGGAGTCGACGAGGTGGATCATCCATCGAAGCATCGGGAAACTCACGCGAGAGGGCTGTCGATCCTGCGCCACCGCAGCATGCTCGGGCGCACCGCCGGCGAGGCGTAGCCAGACGCATCTCGACGGTAGGGTCGCGCCGCCCTGTCCGGCACAGAGCATGCGCGAATGCTAAACCAGTTCTGGGGTCGAGCACGCTTTACGGTGCTGGAAGGTTCCCGCCAACTACACGGAGGATGTCACTATGCCACGTGGCGATAAGAGTGCCTACACGAACAAGCAGAAGCGACAAGCCGAGCACATCGAGGAAGGTTACGAGAGCCGCGGCGTTTCCGAGAAAGAAGCCGAGCGGCGAGCCTGGGCAACGGTCAACGCGACGACACACGGCGGAAAGAAGTCGGGATCGGGGCGTGGTCGCGCCGAGAATCATGAGCCTGAACGAAAAGGCGGACGCATCGGTGGGCACAGTGAGACGAGCGAAGCGCGGAGCCGAGCGTCTAGGAAAGGCTGGGCGACGCGCCGGCGCCACGAAGGGCGCGAGTAGGAAGCTCGCCACGTAGTCGGCGTGGGCCTATTCCGCTGCCTAACGGCGACCCCGCCTGCCGTTCTCGGTCAAGGAGAGAGCAACCATGACGCCCAGCACGATTACGAGACGAATGGTGAGTGGGTAGAAGGCGACGAGGACTTTCCCCTAATCCTCGGCATCGACGGCGGGGAAACGTCGTAGCAGTCGGCGCGCGCGTCGAGCGGTTCGCGATCGGCGACTACGTGTATTCCTACAGCTACGCCAATCCAAAAGGCGGCTTCTACGCAGAGTACGTCGCCGTCTCGGCGGGGAAAGTCGCGCCTGTGCCGAACGCTCTCGACGAGACCAGCGCTGGAGCGCTCCCAGCACTGGGCCTCACCGCCCTCCAGGGCGTAGATGATGCGCTCGAGCTCGCAAGTGGAGAGAATGTGATCGTACACGGTGCGAGCGGAAACGTTGGCATGCTCGCCGTCCAGTTCGCGAAGCACCGCGGTACCCGTGTGCTCGCCACGGCGTCAGGCCCTGATGGCGTGGAGTTTGTGCGTCGGTTAGGCGCCGATGAAGTGATCGACGGCCGGCGTGACGACATTGGGGCAGCCGCGAAGCGCTTCGCGCCCGACGGAATCGACGCCGTGCTCGCCTTCGTTGGCGGCCACGAATTGACGGGCTGCCTCGACGCCTTGCGACGCGGCGGGCGAGTGGCGTACCCTAACGGAATCGAGCCGGAGCCGAGGAAGCGTCGCGGTGTCCGCATCAAGGCGTACGACGCGGAGGCCGGGCACCGCGAATTCGAGCGACTCGGCCGCGAGATCGAGAGAGCGCATCCCGAGATTCCGATCGCCGAGGTCTTCAGTCTGGAAGACGCGGCCAAGGCGCACGAGCGGCTGGAGCGCGGACACTTGCTGGGTCGGATCGTTCTCAGAATAGCCTAACGACACACTCGGGCCACTCGCCCATGAAAACGCAGAGCTCGCAGCCCAAGAAGATTGGCGCTCGTGAGGGCGGCAAGCCTGATGAGGCTGGGCGGAACGCGGCGTCGCGCATGCCCCCGCGACGAACGTGGCTCACCTTTCTAATCGTACTCCTCGCCAATTACTTGCTGATGCGACTGCTCTTTCCGAGCCCGCAGCCAGGAAAGGTGCCCTACACACTCTTCAAAGCGCAGGTAACACAGGGTAACGTCGCGAAGATTTACAGCCGGGGCGAGAGCATTACGGGCCGCTTCAAGTCGGCGGTCACTTACCCGGTACGACCAGACTCGAACACCGGCGCGGCCCCTCGGCCCCTCCTCGACTTCGAGACGACTCTCCCAACCTTCGTCGACCCAGGGCTGGAGACGCTTCTCATCTCGAAAGGCGTGGAGATCAGCGCCGAGCCGATCCAGCAAGGCAGCACATGGCGCAGTCTTCTACTGAGCTTTGCTCCCGGTCTGCTGATCATCGGCGCGTATGTATGGCTCTTCCGGCGCGCGGCGAAGCAAGGCGGCATCGGCGGGGGCCTCATGGGGATCGGCCGAAGTACGGCGCGTCGCTTCGACACGACGCAGGAGATGAAGGTTACGTTCGAGGACGTCGCGGGGATCGATGAAGCGGAAGAGGAGCTCGTCGAGATCGTGGACTTCCTCAAGGATCCGCCGAAATACACCCGGCTTGGCGGAACTGCGCCCAAGGGCGTGCTTCTCGTTGGAGCGCCGGGCACGGGGAAGACGTTACTGGCGCGGGCGGTCGCGGGAGAGGCTGGCGTACCGTTCTTCTCCATGAGCGGC
>QHUV01000549.1 GCA_003222065.1 Gemmatimonadota bacterium
AGATCGACGGCCGCTCGAAGCGCGAAGCCTCGCGGCAGCTAGAGGAGTCCCTCAAACGCTTGCAGACCGATCGCATCGACCTCGTCCAACACCACGAGGTGATCCGGTTCGAGGACCCGCACCGGATCTTTGATGAGAGTGGCGCGAACGCGGCGCTCCTCGAGGCACGACAAGCTGGGAGGCTCAGGTACATCGGATTCACCGGACATAAGGATCCGCGCATTCACTTGCACACTCTTGCCGTCGCGCAGGAGCACGGCTTCACGTTCGATACAGTTCAGATGCCGCTCAACGTCATGGACGCTCACTACCGCAGCTTCGAGAAGCTCGTGCTTCCCGAGCTCGTGCGGGCGTCCATTGGTGTGCTGGGTATGAAGAGCATGGCGAACGGAATCATCTTGAAATCGAACACGGTGACGCCGATCGAGTGTCTGCAGTACGCTCTGAATCTTCCGACGTCGGTCGTCATCACCGGCTGTGATAGCATTGGGATTCTTCAACAGGCATTGGAGGTCGCGCGCACGTTTCGGCCGATGAGCGAAGCTCAGGTGCGGGCGCTTCTCGCGAAGACGGAGAAAGCGGCGTCGAACGGTGAGTTCGAGCTCTTCAAGACCAGCTCACTCTTCGACTCGACGGCGACAAATCCCGAGTGGTTGGGCGAGGAGCCCCAACGCGTGAAAGAATTGATGCCGAATTGACGCTACACGGCCGAGCGTGGCGTTGACGGCGGACCGGCTCGCGTCATGAAGAAGCTCGTTAGCCCGGCGTGCTGTGGAAATAATCTCAGATACCGCTCGCACCAACGACTGCGAAACGCCTCGGCGTCGCTCGAGCGCACCAACGCGTAGACGCTCCCGCCAAATCCGGCACCGAATGCCGACGCCGCAACAGCGCCGAGCTGGCGCGCACTCCGGGCGAGCGCGATCGTCTCCGGTACCTGGTTGCCGAGCACCCGCTCGGCGTTCGCCTGCGAGCGATCGACGAGCTCCCCGAGACGACTGAGATCGCCACGAACGAGGGCGTCGCCGGCTTCCTGGACAATTAGCAGTTCCGCGCACAGCTGCTCGACGCGCCGCAGCAGCGCATCGGCATCGTAGGGCAGATCACGCTGCGCGTGCACGGCGATACGGAGCTGCTCGATCATGTCCGGCGATTCGCCGAGCGCCGCTGTCAATGTCGCGGCTTCGCTGCCGGACGCGGCGCGCCAAATGCGCAGCGCCGCGGATGCGAGGGCGGACGCGCGGTTGTACTGATCACGCGCGCCGCCGCCCTTGGCCGCGACGACGCCGCTCGTCGCGACGAGAAACACATGATCGTTAGGCAGCGGCACGTCGCGCTCGTGGCGAACGGGGACGAACGCATACTGCGCCAAAGCGCCCAGTCGCGCGCCGAGAATGGCGGTGTGATCCTCGCTGCCTCCGAGCGTGCCCACACC
>QHUV01000550.1 GCA_003222065.1 Gemmatimonadota bacterium
ACACTCTCGCCGCTTATCGCATCGTGAACCCGAACGCGCGAATCCGCGCGAGGAACGGCGACGACAGCGAAGCCACGCTCCGTCGCGCATAGAAGACTCCGTCCGCCCGCGTAGTCGGTGTGCTTTCCAAGAAACTCGATGCGCCCTGGCACCCACCAAGCACGCACGTCAGCGCCGTGGCTCTCCAGAGCTGAAAGAGCACGATCAAACAACGATGCGTTTGCTTCCGACTCGCTCACGGCTCACTCCGAACGTCAACGGCGAACGCGGATGAAGAATCGGTTCCTAGACGGAGGCACACGGGCAGCACGCCCGCCACTCCCTCGAGATTAGGA
>QHUV01000063.1 GCA_003222065.1 Gemmatimonadota bacterium
CGCATCAAGTATCGCGGCTACGCGCATTTCACCGACGAAGGACCGGGCTGGTCACACGACTATCCACGCTCCGACGTCCACCTCATGAAGATCATGCGCGAGCTGACGGCGCTGCGTCCCTTCGTGCAGCGGGGCGAGATCGTCGGCGGGAACATCTTCGCGCTCGACGATCCCGAGCTCCTGAAGTACCCGATTGCCTACTTCTCGGAGCCGGGCGGCTGGTCGCCTAACGACAAAGAAGTCGCGGGATTCAGGAATTATTTCCTCAAGGGCGGCTTCGTCATCTTCGACGACTTCGGCGAGATGCGCGGCTTCGATCAAGGCGATTGGCTCAATACGGTCACGCAGATGCAGCGCGTGCTCCCCGGCTATCAGCTCGTCCGGCTGGAGGCGAGCCATCCGATCTTTCATGCGTTCTACGACATCAGCCTCGACGTCATCTCTCGCACCTACCGCGGCATCCCGGCGTATTACGGCATCTTCGAGAACAACGACCCGAAGCGCCGCCTGTTGGCGATTCTCAATTACAACAACGACATCGGCGAATACTGGGAGTTCTCCGACGAAGGCTTCGATCCGATCGCGATCACGAACGAGGCGTACAAGCTCGGTGTCAACTATCTCGTGTACGCGCTGACGCACTGAAACGAGGCGCTAGCTGTTAGGTGCTAGATGTTGCGCAGGTTGGCACCTAACACCTATCACCTAACACCTATCACCTAACATCTCGTGGCCACCATCGCTGCTCCACAAACAACTCTCGAGCAAGACGACCTCGATCTCGCGCGGCGTCTCAAGAGCGGGCACGACGCGATCATCACGGAGCTGCGCAAGCTCATCGTCGGCCAGCAGGACGCCATCGAGCTCGTACTGCTCTCGCTGTTCACGGGCGGCAACAGTCTCATCGTCGGCGTCCCCGGGCTCGCGAAGACGCTCCTCATTCACACGATGGCGCAGGTCCTCGATCTCAAATTTTCGCGAATTCAGTTCACGCCTGACCTGATGCCGTCCGACATCACCGGCACCGAAATCATTCAGGAAGATGCCGAGACCGGGAGGCGTCATCTCGTTTTCACCCCAGGGCCGATCTTCGCGAACATCATTCTCGCCGACGAGATCAACCGCACGCCGCCGAAGACACAATCAGCGCTCCTCGAGGCGATGCAAGAACACCGCGTCACCGTGCAAGGGCGGAGCTACACGCTGCAGGAGCCGTTCTTCGTTTTCGCGACGCAGAATCCGATCGAGCTCGAAGGGACGTACCCGCTCCCCGAGGCGCAGCTCGACCGCTTCATGTTCGAGATCGTCATCGACTACCTGAACGAGGAGCAGGAGATCGAGGTCGTGCAATCGACGACGTCGATCCAGAACTACCGTTTCCAACATGCGGTGACCGGGGCGGACATCGTCGCCTTTCAGCAACTCGTGCGGCGCGTTCCGGTCGCGGATGCCGTAGCTCGTTATGCGGTGAACATCGCGCGGATGAGCCGGCCGGGACCGTCCTCGCCCGACATCATCAAGAAGTACGTCTCGTACGGCGCCAGCGTCCGCGCGCCGCAGCACCTGATCCTCGGCGGCAAGGCGCGCGCCCTGATGCAAGGACGCACGCACGTGAACTTCGAGGACATTCGCGCGCTGGCGAAGCCGATCCTGCGCCACCGAGTGCTGCTCAACTTCCACGCTCAATCCGAGCGCATCACATCGGACATGGTGACTGATGAACTATTGAAGTCGGTCCCTGTCCCGCGCTCCGGCATGTAGCGCACGGCGCGCCACGCATCACACTCAACGCAGATGACTTCCCTCCAACCGACCGCTCCGACTCGACTCATCGATCCCGCCGTCCTGGCGCGAATCGGTGATCTCGAGCTTGCGGCGCGCGTCGTCGTCGAGGGCGTCATCAACGGCTTGCACCGTTCGCCGCACCTCGGCTCGTCGATGGATTTCGCCGAGCATCGCGCGTACATGCCCGGCGACGACATCCGGCGCATCGATTGGAAGCTGTTCGCGCGCAGCGACCGGCATTTCGTGAAGGAGTTCGAGGCGGACACGAACACGAACTTCACCGTCCTCGTCGACTGCTCTCCGTCGATGCAGTACGGCGGTTCCGTGGAAGGCGCGGGGACATTGAGCAAGCTCGATTACGCGCGCTATCTGGCGGCGTGCCTCACGTACCTCGCCAGCACGCAGCGCGATCGAGTGGGTCTCGTGACATTCGATAGCGAGATTCGTGACTACGTGCCGCCCTCGGCGAAGCACTTGAACGTCGTCCTGCACACGCTCGATCGACTGGTTGCATCGGCGGACTCGGCCGCGCCTAACGGGACGCGCGCCGGACCGCCCGCCCTGGCCGCGCTGACGCAGCGCATCGGCGAATCGTTTCGCCGGCGGTCGATGGTGCTTTTGATCTCCGACTTCTACGAGGAGCCGCGCGCCGTCGTCGACGCGCTGGCGTACCTCCGCGGCAAGGGGAACGACCTCATGGTGTTCCACGTCTTGGACCGTCGCGAGCTCGAGTTCCCGTTCACCGACAGCGCCAACTTCGTCGACCTCGAGACAGGCGAGCGCATGCCGGTGATACCCGATTACCTGCGAGCGCAGTACCGCGCATTGGTAGCCGAGCATGTGGCGAGCCTAAGCCGCGTCCTCGGCGAAAACCACGTCGATTACGCGATGTTCGATACGTCACAGCCGTTGGATCACGCACTGTTTCGATTTCTGTCGGGCCGCGAAGGGATGCGGCAATCACGATTCAGGTCGGCTCGAGTCTAGCCAAATGGCTGACACCACCACCAACGAATAACCAATAACCTTGTCTTTTCTCGCCCCACTCTTCTTTGCCGGCCTCGCCGCGCTGTCCGTTCCCCTGATCATTCACTTGATCAACCGGGAGCGGCGCGAGGTGGTGCACTTTCCGTCGCTGATGTTTCTGCAGCGGATTCCGTATCGATCCGTGCGTCGGCAGAAGCTGCGCCATATTTTGTTGCTGACCCTCCGATGCCTGGCATTGGCCATCGTCGCACTGGCCTTCACGCGTCCGTTCGTGCGTCGTCAGGCGTCGGCACGTGCCGGCGGCGCGGGCGCGCGCGAGCTCGTCGTGCTCATCGACCGGTCGTATAGCATTGGCGCGGCCGATCGGTGGACGCGCGCGCAGAGCGCGGCACGACGGGCCGTCTCCGGCCTCGGGCCGACCGATCGAGCGACGATCGTCGCGTTCGACAACCAGGCGACCGCCGTCACGCCGCCAACGCAGGACGCGGCGACGCTCAACGCGGCGATCGGAGCGCTACGGCCGGGCTCCGAGGCGACTCGTTATGCGCCGCCGCTCAAGCTGGCGTCACAGATCCTCGCCGGCTCGAACCTTCCCCGTCGGGAAGTCGTCCTGATCAGCGACTTCCAGCGTCTTGGGTGGTCGGTGCGCGACGAGATCTCGTTCCCTTCGGGTACGACGATCACCAACGTCGATGTCGCTGGCGGCGATACGAGCGTCGCCGACGCGGCTGTCGCCGACGTGACGGTCCAGCGGAACGAAGGCGTGCGTGACCGCGCGACGATCGCTGCTCGGCTCACGAATACCGGCGCGGCACCGCTCGCGAACGTGGACGCGACTCTCGAGTTGAATGGCCGTGTCGCCGAGACGAAGCGGGTCGTCATTCCGGCGCGCGGTGCCACGCAGGTCAGATTTGCGCCGATCGCGATTCCGAGCGGCACGTCGGCTGGTCTCGTTAGGTTCGCCGTCACGCCGCCCGTTGGGCGCGCGAACCAGCTCGCCGCCGACGATCGATACTACTTCACGATCGCGCCGGACGCGGGGGTCTCGGTGCTCGTCGTCGAGCCATCGGCGTCGCGATCAAACCAGAGTCTGTATCTGACGCGAGCACTGGCCATCGGCGATCGTCCATCATTCCGCGTCGACGTCAGGAAGGTCGGCGGTCTCGCCCCGGCGGACCTGGAGGGCCGGTCGCTCGTGATCTTCGACGAGGTGGCACCACCAGCTGGTGATGGGGGGGCCCCCCTACGCGACTTCGTGAGCGGCGGAGGCGGCGTGCTGCTCGTCGCCGGCGATCAATTGCCGGCCAGCGCATGGGGCGGCGAGTGGAGCGCCGCGCTGCCGGGCGCCATCGGCTCCGTCGTCGATCGTACGGGCGATGCCGGCGGAACGCTCGCCTGGATCGACTATGATCACCCGGTCTTCGACGTCTTCAATGCACCGCGCTCGGGTGATTTCGCCACCGCGCGCTTTCTCCGCTACCGGCGCCTAACGGTGAACACCGACAGCGGGCCTCGTCGCGCGGCGGGTGTGGCTGACACGGCTTCTGGCGCGCATGTGCTGGCACGTTTTGACGACGGGACCCCAGCGCTCGTCGAACATCGCGTCGGGCGGGGGAAGGTGTTGGTTTGGGCATCGACGCTCGATGCTTACTGGAACGATCTTGCGCTCCAACCGGTATTCCTGCCATTCGTGCATCAGCTAGCGAAGTACGCGGGACGCTACAGTGGCGCGCGCGCGTCCTTCACCGCTGGTGAAGTGTTGGATCTGTCGCGGCATGGCGAGCTTGTCGCGAGTGGCCAACGGACCGGGCCTGTGGTCGTCGAGGCGCCTTCTGGTGCGAAGACGCGGCTGTCGTCGTCCAACGAGGGACTGGTGCCGCTCCACGAGCAAGGCTTCTACGAGATTCGTCCGGACGGCGCGGGGCGCGGGATGGGACAGCGGCTGGCCGTCAATCTTGACCCCGCGGAAGCGAATCTTGCACGCATTGATCCGGAGGAATTGAGAGCATCGGTCCTCGCCGGCGCCGGCAATGGGTTCGCCGGCGCGGTCAGCGTCGATGCGCCGACACGCGAAGATACCGAGCGCCGGCAGACGATCTGGTGGTATCTACTCGCGCTCGCCGGCGTGTTGTTCGCAACGGAGACATTGATGTCGAATCGGTTGTCGAGGCGAACAGGGTGATCGTGATCAATCGCCAGGAGAATGAGCCATGGAATCCACACATCCTCTCGCTAGCGACGGCGCCAGCCTAACGGGCGTCGTGCATGGCGTGCGGGACCGCTGGCGGTTGAAGCGGGCGCTGCGCGGCGCGAGCATCGTGCTCGCCGCCGCCTTCGTGCTGCTCGCCGGATCGGCGTACATCCTCGACAAGCTCCATTACGGCCACACGGTGCTCGTCGTCACGAGGGGAATCGTCCTCCTCATCGTCGCCGTGCTCGCCGCGCTCTTCGTGGGTGTGCCACTACTCCCAAAGCGACGGCCGAGCGACCGGAGGGTCGCGCTCTACCTGGAAGAGCACGCGCCCTCGCTCGACGCGGCCGTGCTCACGGCTGTCGAGCTGCAGGAGCGCGAGGCCAAGGCTGACGCCGGCGACGCCATTCGAACGCGACGACCCGTTTCGAGCACGCTGCTCACGCATCTGACGCGCACGGCGCTCGAGCGCGTGCACAGCATCGACGATGGGCGGCACGTCGACGAGCGCGAGCTTCATGTGAGCGCCGGCATTCTCGCCGGCGTCATCGGCGTCGCGCTGCTCGTCACGCTGCTCGGGCCGACGACCCTCCGCCACGGCATGGGGCTCATGCTCGTGCCATGGGACCGCGAACATGTCGCGGAGGCGTACGCGATCAGCGCCGAGCCGGGGAACGTCACCGTGGCGCGGGGCGGCGACCTCCTCATCGCCGCGCACTTGCGCGGCTTCCAGTCCGATGAAGTCGAGCTGCTCGTTAGGCAACGCGACTCCACGAGCTGGCAGCGCCTCACCATGGCGCTGGACAGCATCGGCAAGTTCGCCGGCCGGTACACGTTCCGGCTCTTCGACATCACCGCGCCGATGGAGTATCTGATCGAATCCAACGGCGTACGATCGCCGGCGTACAAGATCGACGTCGCCGACGTCCCCTATACCAAGAAGCTGGGCCTCGACTATCGCTTTCCATCTTACACCGGGTTGCCCCCGCAAGCCGTCGACGAAGGGGGCGACATCGCCGCGCTCAAGGGCACGCAGGTGCGCGTGCGCGTGACGACGACAGTCCCCGCCCGCGGCGGCCGCCTCATCGTCGAGCGCGGCCAACGTACCGACACCGTCGCGCTCACGCCGCTCGCCGACGGCACGCTGGGCGGATCACTACGCGTCGACGCCGCTGGCTTTTACAAGGTGGAGCTCCAGGCCCAGGACGGGCGCATCTTCCCCGGATCGCTCGACTACACCATCGACGCGCTTCCCGATCGGCCGCCGACGATCATCTTCACCAAGCCGGGCCGCGATGAGAAAGTTCTAAACGTCGACGAAGTGTACGCCGAAGTGCAGGCCGACGATGACTATGGCGTCCAGAAGTTGGACCTCGTCTATTCGGTGAACGGTGGTCCCGAAAAGACCGAGCCGCTCTATGCCGCGTCGCGCCGCACGCCGCAGATGACGGCCGCGCACACCTTCTCGCTCGAGGACTTCAAGCTGCAGCCCGGTGACGTCGTGTCGTACTATGCCCGTGCCACGGACAACGACGCCGTGAGTGGTTCGAAGACGACGACGACGGACATCTATTTCCTGAACGTCCGCCCCTTCGCGCAGGACTACAAGCAGGAGCAAGGCGGTGCCGGCGCTGGCGGCGCCGATGATGCCGGCCAGCTCTCCGAGCAAGAGCGACAGATCATCGCCGGCACCTTCAATACGCTGCGCGACAAGGCATCCAAGCAGCCGAAGGATCTGCAGGAGGATCTGTCGACGCTGCGCGTATCGCAGCAGAAGCTCCGCGGGCAGGCCGAGGAGCTCGCGCGGCGCATCGTCGACCGCGGTATCGCGGCGCGCGATAGCAACTTCGCCAAGATCGCCGAGATTCTGAATAAGGCGACGCCGATCATGGACACGGCGGAAAAGCAGCTCGCCGGCGGCAACGCGCAGACCGCACTCGCGCCGGAGCAGCGCGCGCTGCAGCAGTTGCAGCGGGCCGAGGCCGTCTTCCGCAACGTCCGCGTCGGCATGGGTGGCAGCGGTGGCGGCTCCGCCGGCGCCGGACAGCGCGCCCAGGATCTCGCCGACCTGTTCGAGCTCAATCGTGAGAAGTTGCGAAACCAGTATGAGAGCGTACAGCGTGGCCGGGAGCAGCAGCAGGCCGCCGATCAGCAGATCGATCAGACCGCCGAGAAGCTCAAGCGGCTCGCCGCGCGGCTCCAGCAGGAGAACGAGCGCGCGCAACGCAAAGCTGACAGCCTGGGCCAACGCATGGGCGCTTCCGGCTCGTCAGGCGGCGCGGCGCAGCGCCAGCTCGCCCAAGAGACCGAGGAGGCGGCTCGGCAGCTCGAGCGGCTCGCCCGTGAGAAGGCGGATCAACAGCGGCAGGAAAGCGCGTCATCGCAAAGCAATTCGTCGTCGGGATCGCCGTCGTCGCAGTCGCAGTCGTCGTCAGGCAACGCGCAATCGCAGCAACGCGAGCAGCGGTCCCTCGAGGACGCAGCGCGCCGGCTTCGCGACGCGGCGGACGCGATGCGTCGCGCGGCAAGCGGCAGCACATCCTCGCAACAGGCGGCCGCGGATGCGGCCGCTGCTGCCAGTCGATTGGAAGAGGCGCGCCGTCTGCTCGATCAGCAGCGCACCGGCCGCCTCGAGCGTGACGTTCAGGATGTGTTGCAGAGCGCCAAGGAGCTCGGACGCCAGGAGCAACAGGTAGCCGGCAACGTCGGCAAGCTCTGGGACAACGCGAACGCGCAGGAGCGCGCACAACAGCTGCAATCGCTCACGGAGAAAAAGGGGCAAATGGCGGACGAGCTGCGCGACCTCAAGGCGCGCATGGATCGTCTGTCGCTCGACTCGCGGCGCGAGAACAAAGACGCGGCCACCGGACTTGCCGAGGCGTCGAAGGCGATGCGCGACCGCAAGACGGAGGAGAAGATCCGCGCCTCGCAGGGTGCGATGCGGTACAGCGGTCCCGAGTACACCAAGTCGCTCGAGGGATCGATCGGGAGCGACCTCAATGATCTGCAGCAGCGGCTGGAGCAGGTCGCCACAGCGGCTCGCAACGGAGCGGGGAAGCAGAGCGACCAGGCGGCACAATCACAAGCGTTGGATCGGACGCGCGATCTCGTTCGCGGCATGCAGTCGCTCGATGAGCGGATGCGAAACTCGCAGCCTGGCAAGGGGCAAAGCCAGCAAGCGAATGGCCAGCCATCGCCGCAGCGGGGAGAGCAGGGCCACAGCGGCCAACAAGGGCAGCCCGGGCAGCAAAATGGCCAGCAGGGGCAGCAAGGGCGAAGTGGTCAGCAGGGTCAGAATGGCCAGCAGAGTGGCCAGGGGCAGCAGCCGGGCCAGCCGGGCGGTGCGGCGCAGGGCGGCATGCGCGGCGGGCAGAATGGCGGCGGGCGTCCCGGCACTGAGGCGGCCGGCGGCGCGCCTCCGGAAGGTCAATCGTTAGGTCAATACGGCCGCGAGCTCCGCGAGCGACTTTCCGACGCGCAGGCGCTCCGCCGCGATCTCCAGCGTCAGGGACTCGACACCCGCGAGCTCGACCGCGCGGTCGCCGGTCTCCAATCGCTGAGCAACGACCGCCTGCTCGCCGACGAGCGCACGGCGGCCGACCTGCGCGCGCAAACGCTCGACCATCTGAAAGCGTTCGAATTCGCTCTGCGTAAGAAGCTCGGCGAAGGCGAAGACACGAGGGTGCTCCTCGGCCGCTCTGGCGACGTGCCGGCGGCATTCAAGCAGTACGTGGAGGAATATTATCGGGCGCTGGCGAAGAAGCCTTAGCGTGGGCATTCGACATCGATGTGGCGGTTCGAGATCGCGACGTCGCCTGACGAGCCCAGCGGCGAGCAGTCAGCGGCGAGCGATCAGTCCTGAGCCTAACGGCGACGATGAGATCGAGTTGGCTCATAGCTGATCGCTCGCAGCTTATTGCTCGCCGCTGGGCTCGGGTTCGACGTCGCGATCTCGATTCGGCGCACTGACGTCGAGTGCCCAAGCTCACCGCTGACCGCTATCTGCTGACCGCTCGCGGCGAGACTA
>QHUV01000551.1 GCA_003222065.1 Gemmatimonadota bacterium
CGCGCCGGTGTCGCGCAAGAGCCGAAGAGGTCCGGCGGCTCCCACGCCGCCGCCCGATGACCGGGAGCTGTTTCGTGGCGTGCGTTACACGTCGTTCTACGACGCGACGCGTCCCACCGATGGTGAGGGCAAACAGTTCCTCGCCGAATACACCAAGCGCTTTGGGCAGCCCCCGACGTCGCAGGCCGCCCTTTCGTACGATGCGGCGATGCTCATCGGTCGCGCCGCACTCGCCGTCGGCGCCGATCGCCGACGCATTCGCGACTGGGTTGCGGCGGTGGGCACGACCGCTCAGCCGATGCACGGGATCACCGGTGAGATTCGGTTCGACGGTCATGGCGACGCGGTGGGTAAGTCCGTACTGATCGCACGAGTGCAGCCATGAGTCGCCTCGGCATGCGGCCTATCTGGGGACAGCGCCAATCCGGACTGCATCGCGTCGGCACGGCGATCCGCCGCTGGCGCCTTCGCACCATTCGTGGTCGCCTGCTCGTCGGTTTTTCGGCGACGCTCACCGCGCTCGTCGCGTCGGGACTGTTGAGCATATTCGCGATTCAGCGTTTGTTCCAGGACATGGGCTCGACCGTGCGCTCGGCGAACAAGGTCTCATCGACGCTCTTCGAGGGATACGACGCCACCCTGCGGTACGTCGCCACCGCGCAGGCGACGATCCTCGATGGACACGCCGAGCACGTCACCGAAGCCGAGAGCCTGAGCGTCGTCGCCGACTCGCTCCGTCGCGCGCTGCTGCGGTCGGACGTGCTGGACCTGGACGACCGGCAAGCGCTCGAGCAGCTGGGTGGAATACAGGCGCGGCTCGAGGTTCGCCTCAACGTCGCTCGTGCCTATCGAGACGTCGGGGCATTGGATGGGGCGGCCCGGCAGTCGATGGCGGCGACAGCGATGCTCGACTCGTTGTTTACGCAGGCACGCCATCTCACGAGAGTGCAGGACGAGCGCGCTGGTGAGACCTTGAGAAACGTGCGTCGATCGATGACGACTCGCCGTTCGGTGTTGCTTCTTGTGTTGGCGCTGGGTTTCCTGGCAGCGTCCCTTTTCGGCGTCTGGACTTGGCGGGCGATTACGCTGCCCCTCGATCGCCTAACGAACGCCGCGGCGGCGCTCAGCGAGGGCGATCTGCGTGTCACCGTACCGCTCTCCGGTTTGGACGAAGAGTATCTCGTGCTGGCGACGACGTTCACGCGCATGGCGGACCGGCTGCGGCGCGTCGTCGACGACATCCAGCGGGAAGCGGCGGAGATCGCACGCGCGTCCGAGTCGTTGAACTCCGCCGCGGATCAAGCGGCGTCGTCGACGGGCCAGATCAGCAGCGCGATGGCGGGTGTCGCTCGCGACGCCGAGACACAGCGGCGGCACATCGTCGCCTCGGAGACGGTGCTTGGCGACGTCGGCAATTCGGCGCACACGCTGAACGACGTGGCCACGCGCTCGCGCGAGCTCGGCGAGTCGATTCGGTC
>QHUV01000552.1 GCA_003222065.1 Gemmatimonadota bacterium
GCAGGAGATCGCCGAGAACGAGATGTGGCTGCGGCATCACCCTCTTTCCGCAAAGCTGAACGGGATCCTGTCGCGGCAAAGCCTGCGAGAGATGTTGGTACAGCCGATCCATTGCGTCATGATGCTCAGTGCGGAAGAGCGGCATGTAGGCGAGCATCGTGAGCGCGTGCACCGATGGGGGAGCCGCCTCGGCCGCCAACACGTGCTGGTTCCCAACACGCAGGAAAGGCTTCTGCGCCAGCGGTGAGCGCAGATACGCGGCGATACGCTCAATGATCCGCTTGGCCGCACCCCGAAGTCTCGGATCACCCTCATAGCCGGCCTGGGCCAGCGCAGCCGCCGCGGCCTCGCGAAGGATCGCGCGCCCACGACGAGCGAGGTCTTCATCCGCGGGACCCTTCGCTCCGAACTCGAAGAGCCACTCCGGATCCTCATCCTCCGCTAAGAGTCGGAACAAAACACGGCGCGCGAGTAACAGCGGTGGCGTGTCTTTGTCCCAACCATACTCCAACAGGCGACGAACGGCGCTGATGGTGCCAACTCCCTCGAAGTGCTCTGCTCGCGTCGAGGGGACAGTGAGCATGCTGCGATTCCATGTTCCATCCGACGCCTGCAACATTGCCAACATCAGCGCAGGCCGGTGCGTAAAGGGAAGGAACGAGAGCCGGTCAGCGGACTGCGACGGAAGGCGCGCAACATCGGTCATCGCCCGATATCGAATCGGTGCGGCGGCGTGTTCGAGGATCCAACTCAGCGGGAAGCGAACCGGCGCGAGGACGGCCGGTGGCGGCAGAGGCGAGATGGGTGGTGCGGGGGTAGTGCTCGGCGGCGGCAAAGTCACTGGGGGCGCTCGGGAGGATCTCGAGTGTCCGATACAACGACAGACGCGTCGCGCGACGTGGCAAACGCCCTGCTGAGGGCGGCTAAGCATAGCAGTTTTCGAACCATGCGCTAGAGGGCTGCACCAAGTTGGTGAGCCGAGAAGAGTTGTCGCAGCGTGGGCTTCGGCGCACCCAGGCCGGCCGGACCCCTTGGCCGGTCAAACGCGCGGCATTGATCCATCCCCACAAGGAGAGACCCCATGAAGAAAGTCCGGTTGGCAATGATGGCTGCGGTAATGTTTCTCGGCGTTTCCACGGTTGCTCGCGCGCAGGATCCTCAGCAGCAGAGCCGCGGCAATCGCCCGAACATGGCGGCGATGCTGTTCAAGGACATCACGCTAACGCCCGTCCAGCAGGCGAAGGTAGACTCGATCACCGGCAAGTACCGCGAACAGATGCAGGCGCTGCGCGCGGCTGGCGGCGATCAGCAGGAGATGCGCACCAAGAACCGTGAGCTGCAGGAGAAGCAGCGCGACGAGCTCAAGGCGATCCTGACGGACGACCAGAAGAAGACATTCGACAAGAACTTCGAGGACATGCGGCAAGCGAGGGAGAATCGCCGGCCGCCCGGCAGTCTCTAGTAATGGCGATAGCAGGAGTGCCACGGGGAAGGACGGGCTGCCGAAACCGGCAGCCCGTTGTCTTTGTAAGATTGCTGGCGTCTCGTAGACTTCTGCCTGCCGCGATCGGAGAGATAGGAGGGCTGCCTACGACGGGTTCGGAATCGGTACCGCGACGTTGCACCACGCCAGCCGCGAGCCGCGATGCGCGGTGAGTTCGTCGACGTCGGTGGCGTTCGGCTCTACTATTACGCGGCGGGGACTCGGGGCGTCGGTGAACCGGTCGTTTTTCTCCACGGCTTCCCTACGTCCGGACATCTGTGGAGCGACGTCGTACCTCTGGTGCCGGTGGGGCATCGGGTGGTCGTGGTCGATATGCTCGGATATGGGCGAAGCGATCGACCGCTTGGTCGACCAGTGGGGATCCGCGCGCACGCCGATCGCGTCATCGAGCTAATGGACGCGCTCGGGATCAATTACGCCTGCGTCGTCGGACATGACATCGGAGGTGGCATCGCACAGTGGCTCGCGGTGCGGCATCCGCAGCGTGTGTCCAGGCTGTGCCTCGTCGATTCCGTCGCCTTCGCCGAGTGGCCGACGCGCGACGTTAAACTCGCCCGCGCCATGCTGCCACTAACTCGGCACCTTCCAGCCACGTGGCTGTTGTCGATCCTTCGAACTGATTTGTTGCGGGGCTACCAGGATCACGATCGCGGCCTTCGATCAATCGAGCAGTATGTGCGGCCGTTCGCGAGCCCCGAGGGTCGTGACGCGTTCATGGAGCACTTACTTGCCCTCGACAGCGCCGACACGGTGGCGGTGGCAGCGCGGCTGAAGGAGATCGTCGTTCCGACTGCTATCGTATGGGGCCGGCACGATCGCTTTCTGCCACCAGCTATCGGCAAGCGCCTTCAGGAAGCCATTCCTGGTGCAACATTCGAGGTAGTTCCGAGCGCGAGCCACTTCTCACCGGAAGATGCTCCGGCGAAGATTGGCGACGCCATCGCCGGACTGCTGGCTCGTTAGGCGACAGGTCTCTCAGGGATTGCGAGTCGCGAGGCTTTCGGCGCGAAGCGCGCCGATCGAATAGCGGCTCGCCGGGTTCCACAACATCCAGCTGTCTATCCCATTGTCGCGGCCGGCGCGGATCTGGGCCTGTACTTGCGCGGCGCCATAGCGCGGCGGGCCTAACGTGAAGTCCTGATACCAGGGCACGATGCGCGCGGCATTCGGAATGCCCGTACTGCGAGAGTTCGCGTCGCGCAGCGCGTGCGCCAGCGTGGCATATGGGTGAGCGTTGGGATTTCCGAGTCCGAAAGTGCCGGGCGCAAAATGCGACGGGTAATCCATCGGCAGCACGACGTCGACCTGATCGACGAACAACTCCCATTTCTGGCCAATCCCCATGTCCGTCGTATCCGTGGCGCTGAGACCAAAGACGTCGATCGTCATCGGCACGCCGAGCGGCTTGATGAGCGTTCGCAAATAGCCGAGTTGGTCGTGAATCACCTGAGCGCGAACGCGGCCGTTCATGAGTGGGAACACGGCCTCGCGGATGAGACG
>QHUV01000553.1 GCA_003222065.1 Gemmatimonadota bacterium
TCGCGCCGAACGCGGTTGGGGAGTACGTACATCGGAACATGCCGCGGAGCACGCTGCGCCTGATGAAGGCGACCGGCCATTGTCCGCACATGAGTCATCCGGACGAGACGATCCGGCTCATCGAGGATTACTTGCATGACGACGCCGGCGCCCGCTGATCTCGAGCGCGGAAGTGGCGCGTCCTGGATGGACCTGTGGGACCGCGCGCCGTGCGGCCTGGTCGTGCTCAACGACGATGGAACCATCGTCGCCGCGAATACGACTCTCACCGACATGCTCGACATCGCCGGAGCGGACCTCCCTGGACGGAGCGTAGAGGCCATGCTCACGATTCCGGCGCGCATCTTCTACCAGACGCACTTCTTCCCACTCGTCAAGCTGCACGGCCACGCGGAGGAGATTTTTCTCACACTGCGCACGCGGTCTGGAAGCGGGGTTCCCGTGCTGGCCAATGCCGTCTGGCGCGATCGTGATGGCGGTGGACAGATCCATTGCGCGTTCATGCGCATTCGCGAACGCGAGAAGTACGAGGAAGAGCTGCTGCGCACGAAGAAGGCGGCGGAGTTGGCCAGCGCATCGAAGTCACGGTTCCTATCCATGATGTCACATGACCTCCGGACGCCCCTCGGCGCCATCTCGGGCTACGCCGATCTTCTCGCGTTAGGCGTGCGTGGCGAAGTGACGGAGGAGCAGCAAGCGGACCTCGCCCGCATCAAGCGCGCGAGCAAATCGCTGCTCGGCATGCTCGACGACCTACTGACAGTAGCGCGCGAGCAGAGCGCGCAGCTACCGATGCGGCTCGAGGTGCTGTCGGTCCGCACGGAGTTGATCGAGGCGGAGTCGATCGTTACACCACGTTTCATCGAAGCGGGTGTCGGTTATCGTCGCGACGAATCCGCGCCCGACCTGACCGTTCGCGCCGATCGCGATCGGCTCCAGCGCATCCTGCTCAACCTCTTAACGAATGCCGTGAAGTTCACGCCGAGGGGAGGCAGAGTCTCAGTTGGATGCTCCGCCGTCGCCGACCGCGTTCTCATTCATGTAACGGACACAGGACGCGGCATTCCAGCGGAAATGCTCGGCCGCATCTTTCAACCCTTCGTGCAGGTCGACGCGGACGACGCGACAAATCAAAAGGGGATGGGGCTCGGCCTCGCCATTGGTCGAGAGCTGGCACGCGCGATGGGCGGTGACCTCGCGGTAGAAAGCGCGGTCGGCCGCGGCTCGATCTTTACGATCTCTCTTCCCGCCGCGGCAGCACGCTGATCGCTCGCGGAGCGGTCGCTCGGCGCGGCGTCACCAGCACCATATGTCGCTTGCCGTCGTCGACGAGGGCGATGCGACGCCCATCCACGGCGCGGCCGTCCAGCACCAGATCCACTCCGTCACCGCGAATCGCATTGGGCTCGTGCACGACGATCTCGTAAATGCTCTTCCCATGACGGTAGGCGATCGAATACTCCGGCCAGCCCGCTGGCGCGGTCGGGCGAATCTCCAACTCGTCGCCGCGCTTATGGAAGCCGAGAATCGCCTCGAGCGCGACACGATACATCCAGCTCGCGGACCCGGTGTACCACGTCCAGCCGCCGCGTCCGAGATGACCAGCGGCAGTGTAGACGTCGGCCGCCACGACGAAGGGCTCGACCTTGTAAATCGCCACGTCCTCCGGCGTCAGAGCGTGGGTAAGTGGGTTGACCATCTGAAATAATTCGAACGCGCGATTGCCGTCGCCGCGGAGTGCGGTGGCAAGTACCGACCAGAGTGCCGCATGCGTGTATTGCGCACCGTTCTCCCGCACGCCAGGGAGATAGCCCTTGATGTAGCCTGGGTCATGTGACGTTTTGTCGAACGGCGGCGTGAGGAGCATCAGCAGCCGAGCGTCCTCACGAACGAGATATTTCTCGAACGATTGCATTGCTTGCGCTTGCCGTTCCGGCGCCCCAGCGCCCGACAGCACACTCCAACTTTGCGCAATAGCGTCGATGCGACATTCGTCGCTCTCGCTCGAGCCTAACGGTGTACCGTCGTCGAAGTAGGCGCGGCGGTACCATGCGCCGTCCCAGGCGTGCGCTTCCACGGCGGCGGCATACGCGTCAGCCTGTGCGCGCAACTGAGCCGCCGCCACATCATTCCGGGCATCGGCCTGGTTGGCAAACGCCCGCAACGTCGCGATGAGGAACCAGGCGAGCCACACACTCTCGCCGCGTCCTTCCACACCGACGCGGTTCATGCCGTCGTTCCAATCGCCGATGCCGATGAGTGGCAAGCCGTGCTCGCCGGCCGTACAGGCTTTGCGCAGGGCGCGCAGGCAGTGCTCGTACACCGTGCCGCGCTCGTCACTGACGCGGGGCAATTCGTAGACTTCATGCTCGTGGGGCTCGAGCGCGCGCATCGTTAGGTATGGCACGGTCTCGTCGAGCACCGTTGCGTCGCCGGTGACACGCACATAGTGGTCGACGACGTAGGGCAGCCACGCGAGATCGTCCGAAAAGCGCGTGCGCATGCCGCGGCCGCTGTCAGGATGCCACCAGTGCTGAACGTCGCCCTCGACGAATTGACGCGACGCGGCGCGTAGGATGTGCTGGCGCGCCACGCCAGGCTCGGCGTATCGCGGCCTCGGCACGTGGCACGTCTCGGTACTCGCGCACCGCGTCGCGAGCGGCGTCTTCACCCTGAGCAGCGCCGAGGACGATGACCATGTCGCGCGTCTCACCGGGAGCGAGATCCAGGACGCAGCGCAGTGCGGCGCAGGGATCGACGCCGACGCCCGTCGTACCGGCGAGTGGTCGCAAAAGCCCGACCGGAGCGGCGGTTGTCCCATTGCGGCCCAGGAATTCGCGCCGGTCGGCGGTGTGGCTTGCCAGCGGTTCGCTCATCGCGCAGAAAGCGACCCACGACGCGAACTGCGGGTCGAAGAAGTTTTGTGCGTAGATCGCCCCCGTATCCGGCGCGAACGACGTATGGACCTGATGCTGCGTGTGCTCACGAAGACTGCCGACGACCCACTCGATGTACGACGTCACGGCGATTCGGCGCGCGCGTGTCGCCTTATTCGCGATGCGCAGGAGCGACAACTTGATCGGCGCGTCTGCGGTGATACCAAGCGTTAGGTGCGTCGCGATCCCAAACGCCTCGTGCTGAAAGGACGAGCTACCAGCGCCGTGGACGACGGTGTACGGCTTGTCGCGACGCATCGGTGCCGGCGTCGCGGTCCAACAGTCGCCACTCTCTTCATCGCGCAGATACACCACCTCGCTCGCCGGATCGCTCACGGGGTCATTGTGCCACGGTGTGAGGCGAAAGAACTGGCTGCTTTCGACCCAGGTGCATCCGGCGCCGCGCTCGCTCACGAGGAACCCGCCGTGCGCGTTCGCGACGACATTCGCCCACGGGGCAGGGGGGACGCGGTCGCCCCGCACGCGCACGAGATAATCGCCGTCGGTGGTGATCCCGCCGAGGCCATTATCAAAGCGAAGGGGCTCGTCAGGCGCCGACGACCTACCCGTCGATCGCTCGGTCGCGCTGTCGTACCGACCGTTGCCTAACGACGCTGTTGCGTGATGCGTGACGGGCACCACCCCGTCGCTCGGGCTGAGTGGCCGAACGCGCCGGACCGCGGCCGGCGTGTATCGCCCGGAAGCACGAGGCAGAATGGCGGCCGGCTCCTGGGGTGGTCGCGCTTCATCGGACGGACCGACGGCCTCCTCGAGAATCTTTCCGATCGAGCGCCCGTCGCAGCGCACCAGCAGCCGTGCGGTCGCGCGCAGCATCGCGAGATCGGGCTCGCTTACGGCGTCGCGACGACGCACGAATACACCACCCGGGCGGTCGATGATCGCCGAATCGGTCGCGGTGAACATCGCCGATGCAATCAGGTCGCTCAGTTCCTGCAGGTAGCTGTGCGCTCGGTCGTTCAGGACTACGAGGTCGACGGTCATCCCGCGTCGCCGCCAGTATCGGTGGGCGGCGAAAAGCTGTCGGAGCGTCGGCAATCCGTTCGTCGAGTCGATGGTGGCGAGCACGATCGGCCAATCACCAGAGATGCCCTGTGCCCAGAGCATCGGCTGCGAACCGCGGTTTTCGCGCAACTCATTCTGGGGCGCCCGCAACGCCGGGTTGCCGAAGAAGAGCGGACCGGCGAGATCCTGGAACACGGCGGCATCCGCGGGGGTGATGCCAAGCTCGCGCAGCTCGACCTGCGTCGCCGTCCACGCGAGATCCAGCGCCCGCTGTGCGGCATGGGGATGATTGTAGCGGTCAGCGAGCACGAACAACTGCTGGCGGGATGTCGCGACGAGGGTCGTGAACGCCACCGCGGCGGACTGGCCCGGCTCGAGCGCAACACGCACACGCAGAGCGAAGATCGGATCGAGCACGGCGCCGATGGTCTCGGAAAGCGGTCCGTCCACGGCGAGCGCGACTGGGTCTTGCGGGGTTCGACCCCGGCCGAGGAATCGAGCCCGATCGGTCTCGTAGCTGACCGAGCCAACGCGTTCGCCTCCCGCCGCCACGACGTGCGCGCACCACAGCCGGCGTTCCTGCGCCGAGCGTGGGCGGCGAGTTGCCGTCACCGTCGAACACCACTCATGCCATTCTGTCTCGACGAAGAGATTCGCGAATGCGGGATGTGCGCGATCCGCGTTAGGCGGCGCGAGGACGACCTCTCCGTAGCTCGTGAGCTCGATCTCGCGGCGCTCGGTACTGCCGTTGGTCAGCGTGACACGCCGGACTTCCGCCGAGTCCTGCGGGACGATCGCGATTTCTGTCCGCGTTTCGATCTCGCCATCCGTGCGATGGAAGGTGACACGATCGGTCGCGAGGAGCGCTTGATACGAGTCCGCTCGAGCGCACACGGGTTGGTGTGCTGCCGACCAAATCCGTTGCCGTGTGACGTCCTTCACGTAACAGAACTGCCCGGTCGCGTCGCGCGTGCCGTCGGCGCGCCACCGCGTGACCGCCAGATCCTCGTAGCGGCTGTAGCCCCCGCCGCAGTGGCTCACCATGACCGTGTACGGCAAGCGACCGAGCAATGCCACGTGCGGCTGCGGCGTGTTGGGTTCGTCGATCTCGCGCACGGTGGGACGCTCCAGATCCGGATCCGGCAGCGCTTCGTTGGCGCGCGCCGCTTGCGGCTCCTGGAGCACGACCCGACGGGGCACGCGCTCGAACAATAGCAGCTCCGCGGCGCGGATTAGCGGTTCCTCATGGAACATCAATGCCAGCGCCGACGCGTACGGAGCGACGACCAGATCGCTGCCGAGACCGCGCTTGAGTCCCAGGTCGGGGACGCCGAACGCGCGATACTGATACGTCAGATGGCGATCGCGCAGGTTGTAGGCGCTCTCGCTTATTCCCCAGGGCACGCCACGCTCGGCACCGTACGCAATGTGCCGCCGGACAGCGCTCTCGTACGTCTCCCCCAACACGGTGAACGGAAACGAACGCATAACGAGCACGGGCATCAAGTACTCGAACATGCTGCCGCTCCACGAGACGAGCGCCGTCTCGCCGGTGGCCCGCGTCAGCGTCCGCCCGAGGTGAAACCAGTGTTCGACCGGAACGTCATCCTTCGCGATGGCGACGAAGCTGGCAAGCCGCGCTTCCGAGGCGAGGAGATCGTAGTAGGACGAGTCGAGCGTGTGGCTACTCTGCTGATAGCCAATGGCGAACAGCTTCCGGTTGCCGTCGAACAGAAAGCGAAAGTCCATCTCCATCGCGAAGTCGTATGCGCGCTGGGCGATGGCCTGGAGCCGCGCGCCGACCTCGTCCTCGCCGGCCATGTCCAGACATGCGCGCCTGACGGCAATGAGGTGACCGCAAAGATTGCCGCTGTCGACGGTGGAGATGTAGGCCGGTTCGAGCACGCGCAGATCGTGCAGATCATACCAGTTGTAGAAATGACCCCGAAAGCGGCGCATGCGCTCGAGGGAGCGCAACGCCAGCTCGAGGCGCCGCGCCATGTCCTCGGCGGTGATGAAGCCGAGATCGCACGCACTCACGGTCGACAGCAGCTGAAGCCCGACGTTCGTTGGCGACACCCGCATCGCTGTTTCCGGCCGCGGATCCTCCTGAAAATTGTCCGGCGCGAGCCAGTTCGTGCTCGCGTTGACGAACGTGTCGAAGTACCGCCAGTGGAGCTGCGCGTACCGCATCGCGAGACGCCGCTCCTCCGGCGAGAGCTGCGGTCGCCGGGGCGGAGCGGGCTTGCTGAGCTTGTACGCGATCGCCGGCGCGAGGCTCCACAGCGCGACGAGTGGCAACACGACCGCGCCGACGAGCCAGCGTCGGGCGTGATCCGGATGCGCGAGCTCGCCTAACGCCGCCAGCGCCAGAATGACGGCCGCGACGAGAACCGCCGGCCACATCGCGCGCCACGTGGCGCCCGCGTCAACGGCCACCTCGCGCTCGCTCTGGGACGACGTCTGCCACTCGAGAAGATGCTTTCTCGTTAGGCCAAGTCGCCAGAGGGTCCGCGCGATCGCGTCGGCCGAGAGCACCGCCTGATGCGGGAGGACGAGCACCAGTTGCGCGATCTCGACGACGCTGCGCCGCAAGTTATCGAGGATCTTCCACCGTGAGAGTAACGACAGGCGATTGCGCTCGAGACCCTGGGGTCCAGGCACCCACAGCGTGAGCCAGCGGAGAAGTTGCCAGTCGCCGCGGATCCACCGGTGCTTGCGTCGCGTGAACGTGAGATAGCGGCTGGGGTAGTCGTCGTAGACGGTGATGTCGGTTGCAAGCGCGGCACGGACGTAGCTGCCTTCGATCAAATCATGCGAAAGCAGCGCGTTTTCCGGAAACCGGCCGTGCGTCGCCGTCTCGTACGCGGCGAGGTCATAGATGCCTTTGCCGGTGAAGCTGCCCTCGCCGAAGAGATCCTGATACACGTCGGACACGGCTGTCGTATACGGATCCACTCCGGGGTGACCGGAGAAGATCCTCGCGAAGCGCGACCGGTGCGCACTTGGCAGGGAGATTCCGACGCGGGGCTGGACGAGACCGTACCCACGTACGACTCGACCAAGCTGCGCGTCATACTGAGCGCGGTTGAGGGGGTGCGCCAATACGCCGACGAGGAGCGCGGCGTGTCCCGGTGGGAGCACCGTGTCCGCATCGAGCGTGATCACATATCGCACACATCGGATCGCACTGACGTCGCCGACGATCACGGAGAAGGCTTCGTCGGCGCGCCCATGCACAAATTGGTTGAACTGCGCGAGCTTGCCGCGTTTCCGCTCCCATCCCATCCAGACACCTTCTTGCGCATTCCATCGTCGCGGGCGGTGGAAGAGATGGAACCGATCGCTCGATCCGTCGTTGCCGCCATAACGCGCGTTGAGGTCACGGATGCCCGCGGCCGCGGCGTCAATGATCGCGGCATCTTCGGGGCGCGTTTCCGTTTCGGAATCCGCAAAGTCGCTCAAGAGCGCGAAGTGAATTTGCGCTTCGCGGTTGGCGAGGAATTGCACTTCGAGCGTGGAGAGCGCATCGCGCACGACGTCGACGCTTGGGAAGAGCGTCGGAATCACGACCGCCGTCCGGAACTCCGCCGGAATCCCTCGGCCACCAGTTGCCTCTTCGCTCAAGTCGAGCTTCGGCAGGGTGTGCGGCGGGAGAAATGTCGTGACGAGCTGGTTTACGAGATTGATGGCGACGTCATTCGCGGGAATGAGCGCCAGCAGCAGGGCGGCGCCACCGGCTGCCCACGATGCCGGCGCCGTGGTTCGCCATGCGACCCAGAGCAATGCCAACGTGGCGGCGAGGATGCCGCCCCCGAACACCACGTATGGATGGTGCAACACCCACCGATGGGCGCGCTCGCCGAGCGCGGGACGGTAGCCGACCGCTCGCTCGAGCACGGCGAGACCTTCGTCGATGAGAAAGTACCCAACGTGCGCCCGGCGCGCGTCCCCTCTTCCGTTTCCGTCGGCCGAGCGCGCGAGGTCGATCGCGAGTTCGGCAACGGAGGCTTCCTCGCGGCGGGTGCGTTTCGCGACGCGCTCGACCACGTGTCGATAGTGGTCTCGCGTGGCGAACGCCATGCGCGTGTAGAATGCCGATGGATCCTGACGGAGCACGGCCTCGACCACGCTCTGCCGCTCGACGATGGCGCGCCAGTCCATACGAGCAATGGCGCGCAGACTCGTTATGCTGTTCGCAATGATGATCTGCGTCGTCGCTTGCCGCTGCGCCGCCCACGCGTCGGCCTCTTCGGCGCTTGGTCCATCCTCGCCGATCCACTGCTCGAGCCAGACGAGCGGCGGAAAATCACCGCGAGCCCGACGCAACTGCTGCAAAAAGCGCGAGACGAAGAACGGCGTTAGCTGTGGCGG
>QHUV01000554.1 GCA_003222065.1 Gemmatimonadota bacterium
GGTAGGCACCCGTCGTGACGGCCTGTGTGGATGCTCCCGTAAACCAGTAGATCACCGCACCACCGGTGATGAGCCCGAGCAGGAACGGCGGATGGAGCAGCGAGAGGTTGCCGATGAGATCAGGTCGTAGACCCTGCGTCAGGGCGACGATGATCGAAAAAATCATCGTCGTGGCGCCGACGACGGCCGTACCAATGAGCACCGGCTTCGCCGTGGCTTTGAACGTATTCCCCGCCCCGTCGTTCTCCTCGAGGAAATGCTTCGCCCGCTCGAAGTCCACCGCGAAGCCGTAATCGCGCTGTAGCTCGGCGCGTACGTTAGGCACGTCCTCGATGAGGGAGAGCTCGTACACTGATTGCGCATTGTCTGTCACGGGTCCGTACGAATCGACGGCGATCGTCACGGGACCCATGCCGAGGAAACCGAAGGCAACGAGACCGAAGGCGAATACCGCTGGCGCGATCATCAGCACGCCCAGACCCAAGGTGCTCACGCCGTATGCAATTGCCATCAGAGCCACCATGACGATGCCGAGCCAGAAGGCACTGAAATCACCGGCAACAAGGCCAGACAGAATATTCAGCGACGCACCACCCTCGCGCGACGACGTGACCACCTCGCGCACGTGCCTCGAGTCCATCGATGTGAAAACCTTTACAAACTCCGGGATAATTGCGCCGGCCAGCGTGCCGCACGTAATCACGCTAGAAAGCTTCCACCACAAGCTGCCGTCACCCAGGTCCTTGATGAGCACGTAGGAGGCGACATAGGTGAGCACCACGGAAACGATCGATGTCAGCCAAACCAGGAAGGTGAGCGGTGCCTCGAAGTTCATGCGATCGACGGCTGCGTAGCGTGCCTTGGCGATGGCCTCGTTGATGAGATACGAAACACCCGACGCAATGACCATCACGATGCGCATCATGAAGATCCAGACAAGCAACGTTGTCTGGATCCGCTCGTAACCCGCGCCGGCAGACGTTGGGTTGACCGCGAGCAGAATGAACGTGATCAGCGCGACGCCTGTAACTCCGTAGGTCTCGAAGCCGTCGGCGCTCGGACCTACCGAATCACCCGCGTTGTCGCCCGTGCAGTCGGCGATGACGCCGGGATTCCGAGCGTCGTCCTCCTTGATCTTGAAGACAATCTTCATCAGATCCGAGCCGATATCGGCGATCTTCGTGAAGATGCCGCCGGCAACGCGCAGTGCAGCCGCCCCTAACGACTCGCCGATCGCGAAGCCAATGAAGCATGGTCCCGCATAATCACCTGGGATGAAGAGCAGGATGAACAGCATCAGCACAAGCTCTACGGAAATGAGCAACATCCCGATGCTCATGCCCGCCGAGAGCGGAATCTGATAGCAGGGATACGGCTTCCCGCGGAGACTCGCGAACGCCGTGCGCGAATTGGCGAACGTGTTCACACGAATGCCGAACCACGCGACGCCATAGCTCCCCGCGATGCCAACGAGGCTGAAGAGCAGAATGACCGCGACCTTGAGCGGCGGATATCCGTGCCGCTCGATGCCGGCTGCGTCGACCGTGGGCGCGAGCATGCCGAAGTACACCGCCGCGATCAGCCCGATGAACACCCAGAGCACGAGGATGAACTTGCCCTGGTTCTGCAGATACGTCTTGCACGTCTCGTAGATCAGCTCCGAGATCTCGCGCATCGACGTGTGCACCGGCAGGTTCTTGAGACGGCGATAGATCACCATTCCGAACAGAAGACCGAGCACGCAGACGACCAAGCCCGACATGAGCAGCGAGTGCCCGTCAATGCCAAGAAACGTCACGCGCGACAGATCAGGAATGATCAGACTCGCCTCTCCTCCGGCACCGGATGGCGGCGCGGTTGACGCCTGCGCGAGCAGCGGCGCACCGAACGGCATTGCCAGCGCGGCAATCAAGAGCACGAGCGCGAGCGAGAGTCGTCTACGCAGAGTGGTCACCAACGAAGGCATCATTACGCGTTCTCCTGAAGAGCTAAAAAAGACGCAGCACCGGCCGGAGGGAAATTACAGTAAGCGAGGGTTGGCCGCCTTCGCCTCATACTCGTGAGGCAGCGGCGGGCGGCGAAGGCTCGACCCTCCGCCAGAGGAAATAGACGGGTATTCCGAGCAGCACCAGGGCGAGACCGAGAAAAGCGTCCTGGCGCGTCGACGGCGAGAGCAGGATCAGGAGCATCACGAGCGTCGTGAGGCAGATGTACAAGGCAGGCAGTACCGGATACCCGAAGGCGCGATACGGCCGCTCCATGTCCGGCCGCTTGGCGCGGAGAATGAACAGCCCGATGGTCGTAAGCGCGTAAAAGACTAGCGCCGCGAAAATGACATAGTTCAGCAGCTGACCGTAGCTGCCCGTTAGGCACAACAGCGCCGTCCATACGGACTGCACGATCAGAGCAGCCGCGGGAACGCGCCGCGCATTCAGCGTTCCGACGCGTCGGAAAAACAATCCGTC
>QHUV01000555.1 GCA_003222065.1 Gemmatimonadota bacterium
CGCCGCGATCGCGGCGTTCGAATACTTTGTGTGAGTCTCGGGCGGATAGACGAGGGTCGTGCCGTTGAGGCTCGCGATCGTCGCGGCCAGCGGCGGTGACGTGCTATCGAAGTAGTTCCCGATGGGCGGCTCGCGCACGAGACCGGCGCGGTGCGACATGAGCTGCCGGAGCGTGATCGGCCGGCCGTATGGGTTATGGGGATGGAACGCGGTCACGTACGTCGTCACCGGCGCGTCGAGGTCGACCTTTCCCTGCTCGACGAGCTGCATGATCGCGACGTCGGTGAAGAGCTTCGAGACCGACCCGACGCGGTACACGGTCTCGGGTCCGGCCAACTTTCTCGCCGCGCTGTCGACCATCCCAAAGCCGCGCGACCAGACGACCTGCTGATCGTCGACGAGCGCGATCGAGACGATCGGGAGGCCCTGCGCGTGCATCTCGCGGTCGATCAACCGCTCGAGCTGATCGGCGACGGCGCCATAGTCGCGCCGCGGCGCCGGCGTGATCTGCGCCGACGCGCCTAACGGGAAAACGGTCGCTGTGAGCGCGAGCGACAACACGCGAAACGAGAGTCTGACTCGTGAAATCATGTGGTGGTCGGGCGAGACGAATGGATGAAGGCGAAGGCGGGACGCGTCATCTTCGCGAGCGTATCACCCGATGTCCAGCGTCAAAAATCAGTGCATCCCGCGCGTCAGCCTGCTTGTCGTCCCATCCATCCCCGAAGTAGGTCCATCAAGGTGCGCGGCTGCACGGCGCGAAATTCACCGGCATCGAAGAACTTGCCATAGCACACTGGACATGACTCATACCAGACGGTGCGAGTTCGTCGGTCGAGCACGCGAATCATCGGTGTGTGGCAGCGCGGACAATCCACGCGCCGCTGCTCGTTGCGACCCGTCGGGGCGATGGCGCCCGGAGGATCCAGTAAGTCGATGCTCGCCTTCGCGTGCACGTCGCGATCTTCGAGCGCATCGAACCAGAGCCCTTCGCACGCGGTGCAGCGATCGACCTGTGTCTGCTCGACCTGCATCGTCTGCATCGGGGCTCGGCACTTCGGACACTGGATCTGCATAGAGTGCCCTCGAACCGAATGGGAGTCGTATGAGGACGACTAGCGCCTCATCGCAGGCAACGTGAAGTGCGCGTCCGTGCGCTGCGTCACGCTCACAGTGCGAGGTCGCGCCGAATCTGCGCTACGATCTGCTCGGGGTCACGTGACGCGTCTACCCAGAGCGCGTCACGGGGCTCTTCGAGTGTCTCGAGTTGACTCGCGAGAAGCTCAGGTCCCGCGTAGTGTCCCGTTCGATGCGCGAGTCGTTCGCGCAGGACACTTGGCGGCGCGCGCAGGTAGACAAACCGCACCGTTCCTTGAGGCGGCCCCTCGGGGATCAATGCTTGGCGATACTGTTCCTTGAGCGCCGAGCATGCGAGCACCACGCGGTAGCCGTTCGCTACCGCCTCGGCGAGCGCGGCACGAATCGCCGTCAGCCAGGGCACTCGCTCCGCATCCGAGAGCGCTTGGCCCTGCCGCATCTTTTCGACGTTCTCCGGCGAGTGGAAATCGTCGGCGTCGAGGAAATGCCAGCCTAACGATTTCGCGAGGGCAATGCCGATGGTCGTCTTCCCCGCGCCTGCTGGTCCCATGAGGACGATGATGCGCGGCGCTTCCATGCGCGGAAGCTATCGCGCGCGGTGACTCAGGCGCCGTGGAGAAGCGCATCCAGTCGAACGAGATCGACGTCGGTTACCTTCGTCACGAGAGGCGAGGCGTGCATGAGCACGAAGGGCGACGGGTCGTGCGGCAGGCCAAGCGCGTGGCCAAGCTCGTGGGCAATGGTGGCAAACAACACACGATCCGGCGTCCCGATGTCCCAAGGCGCGGGCCGGACCGCGATGAACATGTCGGCACGCGTGAGACGGTCGCCGGCGTTGCTGTACAGCATCGTGATGCCAGGATTCGTGGACGGGAGCCGGTCGGTCCAGTACAGCCGGATGTCGGCCTCGTATGCCCAGCTCACCATCGTGACGCGGACCGCGTTCCCCCGCATCCAGGCTTGAACGGCTTCGTCGACGAGCTCGAGGTGACGTGGCGACCAGCCGGCGAGCGAAGACTCGCGCTGTACGTAAAGCCGCAGGGTGCCGGGGCGCGACCAAAGGTATGCCCGACCACCCGCGGTGACGGCGTTCTCCTTGGCGGCGTTAGTGGACCCCTCATGAGAGACGACGACAACCGATCCCTGCTGAATTGGCGCGGCTACGACCGACCGTGTCGGCGCTCGGCAAGCAATTACCAGAGAAAGAGTTATGATAGATGCTAGAAGGTCGGCTGGATGTCGCGGCAGTGCTGCGGTACGACGCAAGAGGCTCCGGGCCAGAGGAAGCGTCCCATGGATCAGGTCGCTATCTA
>QHUV01000556.1 GCA_003222065.1 Gemmatimonadota bacterium
AAGCAGCAGCGGACTTCCTTTCCGCGCGGCGACGATCTTGTCGGGATCCCGGCTCGAGAGCACGGCGATGCCGTAGGTACCCTCCACCAGGTGAAGCGCATCGATCACCGCGTCCTCGAGCGGGTCGTCATCCATGGCCGCTTCGATCAGGTGAGCCAACACTTCCGTGTCCGTTTCGGACTGGAAGGTGTGCCCCTGTTGGATGAGCATCTGCCGCAACGCACCGTAATTCTCGATGATGCCGTTGTGCACTACAGCGATGGTGTTGGTGCAATCGTGCTGTGGGTGAGCATTGCATTCGTTAGGCGCGCCGTGCGTCGCCCAACGCGTGTGGGCGATCCCAACCGTGCCATGCACGGGGGCCGTCTGCACCACCGCCTCGAGCATCGAGATCTTGCCCTTCGCCTTGCGCGTCTCGAGGCCCGCACCGTTCATCGTCGCGATGCCCGCCGAGTCATAGCCGCGGTACTCGAGGCGCTTGAGCCCCTCGATCAAGAGCGGTGTCGCGGTTTTCGGTCCGATGTATCCGACGATTCCACACATTTGAAAGAGCTCCTCTTTGTCACCTATCCAAGCTTCTCCAACGGCTCCCTCGACCTACGAACCAGCTCCCTCGCCTCACGCTCCGTCGGCGCTTCGGCGATCACCCGCACGATCGGCTCGGTGCCCGATGGACGCACGTGGACCCATCGATCTGACCATGCGAGTCGTAGGCCGTCTTGCGTATCGGCGCTCGCGTCGGAGAACGCATGGCGCAACGTCGAATAGACCGAGTCGAGGCTTGCCGCGGGACGTTCCAGCTTGTCCTTGACGATCACGTACCGTGGCAGGTCGCCGACAATTGACGATAGCGGCCGGTTCTCCTCATGCAAAAGTTGCAGCGTCAGTGCAGCACCCACTGGTGCGTCCCGCCCGAGGTGAACCTCGCTCAGGATTACCCCCCCATTACCCTCGCCGCCAATCGGCGCTCCCTCCTCGCGCATCCGAACAGCGACGTTCACCTCACCAACAGGCGCCCGGACGACGACACCTCCCGCCGAGCGCACGGCGTCGTCTACCACCCGGCTCGTCGAGAGATTTGTTACGACCTTCCCGGGCCGGTGACGCAACACGAGCCGTGCGGCCAGCGCGAGGGTGTAGTCCTCGCCAATCGCGCGCCCCTTCTCAGATACCAGGGCCAGCCGATCGACGTCCGGATCGACGGCGAAGCCGACCGCGGCACCGTTCCCGAGCACGAGCCGTTCCAGCTCGCCGAGGTTTTCAGCCACCGGCTCGGGAGGACGCGGAAAGCGCCCGTCCGGCTCGAGATTGATGGCGACGACCTCACAACCCAATCGGTCCAAAAGCGTGGGCATGATGACCTTGCCGGCGCCGCGAACACAATCCAAAGCGACCTTGAACCGCCGTGCGCGAATACCCTTTACGTCCAAGTAGGGAATCGACAGCACACGATCGAGGTGTCGCTCAACGGCACGGTCATCTTGTGTCACGGAGCCAAGGTGATCCCACGTCGCGCGCGGAATTCCGGCGTCCACGAGGGCGCGCATTTCGGCGCCCTCCTCGGCCTCCAGGAATAACCCGGACGCCCCGATGAATTTGAGCGCGTTCCATTCGATCGGGTTGTGGCTCGCGGAGATCATCAGGCCCCCGGCCGCGTGCTGATCCTCGACCGCGAGTTGACACGTTGGGGTTGTAGTTAGGCCAATGTCGATTACCTCGCAGCCAACAGACTGCAGCGCCGCCACCGTTGCGCGATGGAACATTGGACCGGAGACACGGCTGTCGCGCCCAACGACGATCCGCGCCTTACCTGTGAACTTTCGGACAGACCACGCGCCAAACCCGGCTGCGAAGCGTGCCACGATCTCCGGGGTCAGCGACTCACCGACGCGACCTCGAATTCCCGACACACTCACCATCAAACCGTCATTCGACATGGGCGACCTGTAAGACTTGGTCGGAAAGTAACGCTTCGCGCCCGTTACGCGTCGAATGCGTGAGCCTGGCCTGTCTCTCCCACGTCCAACGAATGACCGCTCCGACCATCACGACATCGTCGCTTCGCGCCGCGACCGGAATGCCGTTCCGGATCAAAATGGCGGGTATCAGCGCGGCGGCGGTTCTCGTCACGCTCGCGGTCGTGCTGGTCCCCGTATACGTCCTCAGCCGGGACCTGTTGACGCAGGTTCTTGGCGAACAGGTGACGGCCGTGACGCGGAGTACCAGCGTCGCGATCTCGGGAGATTCGCTGGATCGCATCGCGGAGCGGGGCGGCCCCAGCTCGAATGCCTATCGAGTGACGCGCACGATGTTGCAGCGCATGTGGCTCGCGAACGGCGGCAGTCTCACGGACCTCGTGAATGGCGTTGCTGTCGTGCGCGCTGACACCTCGGGCAAGTTTCGCTACCTCGTGCACTCCACGTGGCAACCAGGTCAGACGCAGTTCATTGCGAGTTGGCAGCCGCCCACGGGCATGCTCGACAGCTTGCGCTCCGGTCGCGGCGCCGTCACGCAGATCTACGACGCGAACGGAACGAAGGTCCTCACCGCCGCGGCGCCGGTTCGCCGTACCGACGGCGGCCTTGCTGG
>QHUV01000557.1 GCA_003222065.1 Gemmatimonadota bacterium
GCGAGCCGTGTCCGGCCGCGCAAGGGGCACCTCACGATCGGCGAGCGGACGCTCGGCCTCTGGCCGCACGCCCCGTTCGCGCTTGTGGCCGTCGACCTTCCGGCCATCGTCGGAGCGAATGTCGTCGAACATGTTAGGCGTACTTCTCCTCGAGTAAGGCTTGCAGTGCCTCACGAGCGCGGTGAACGCGCATCTTGAGCGCACCGACAGTGGTTCCCAGCAGGTCCGCCATCTCTTCGTACGAGCGCCCTTCGACGTGCTTCATGATGAACGCTTCACGGAGTGAAGAGGGGAGCGTCGCCAGTGCCTTGTCCAAATCCGTGCGTAGTTCGCTGCGATCCAATTCCTCGTCAGGCGTCGCGTACGACGATGGTTGATCATCTTCGTCGTAGCTGAGATGCGAGCGCCGGATGTTCTTCAGCCAATCCTTGCAGCCGTTGGCGACGATGCGAAAGACCCAGGCATCGAAGCGCCCGCGGACTTCAGCGAGATGCTGATAGGCCTTGATGAAGCTGAGCTGAAGAATGTCTTCGGCGACGTCGGGGCTCCCCGTCATGCAGAGCGCGTGTCGATACAGAGGATCGCTGTATCGTGTGATCAACGTCTGAAACGCGTCGCGTTGTCCAGCTAGAACGCGTTGAATGATGAGCTGATCAGTATCCTGATCGGCAATTTGTGCGGGCTGCTCCGTCGTCTTCACGACAACAGAGTAACGCGATTCCCGCGCTTCGGACAGGGCCGCGGGCGCGCTCCCGCTGGCGGTCCTTGGTTTCACGGCAGTCGCCACGGTGGAGGGGACGATGGAGGGTGAATGGAGTAACAACGAAACACGGAAGGAGCGGCTCGGTCGCTCGATCCGACTAATCCCTGTGCGATTCGACTGTCTGACCTTATCGTCCGTCGGTTTGCCCGAACGTTTCCTCAAAGACGCGCCAACCCCGGTGACGTATCACACTCCCATGTTCGTCGAGCCGCGGCGGCGGAAATCGGACCGCGCCACCGACGCTCGAGCGCATTCCGGTGACCGGGGATGCGTCGATATCGGCGAGAACTTCACGAACGGTTTTGACCAACCCCGTCGGCACGCCGGCGTTCGCCAAACGCTGTTGCCATACCGCGGCCGGCGCGGCCGCGAGGCGCGATGAGAACTCTTTAACAATCCGCTCGCGTTGCGCGAGTCGGCCCGCGTTCGTCGCGAGACGCTGATCAGCGGAGAGTTCGTCGAGACCAAGCGCCGCCACGCAGCTCGCCCACTGGGCATCACTGCCGACGGCAATGACGAGCGGCCGATCGGCGGCGCGGAATAGCTGATACGGAACGAGGTTGGCGTGCGCGTTTCCCCAGCGCGCCGCATCTTTGCCACTGACGAGAACATTCTGCGCCACGTTCACGAGGGCCGCCCTCGCGCTGTCGACGAGAGAGATGAAGACCCGGCGCCCGCGCCCAGATGTGCCCCGACCAACGAGGGCCGCGAGAATGGCCACGACAGCGTCCTTTCCGGCGATGATATCGGCAAGCGCTACCCCGACTTTCATCGGAGCGCCTTCGGGCTCGCCGGTAACGGCCATCCAGCCACACTCTGCCTGCGTCACGAAGTCGTAGCCAGGTCGACCACTCTCGGCGCCAAAACCTGTGATGGTGCACCAGACAAGCCTCGGGTACTTCGTGAGCAACGCCATCGGATCGATGCCGCGACTCTCCAAGGTGCCAGGGCGGAAGTTGTCAACGACGACATCCGCCCCTTCGAGAAGCTCACCGACGATCGCGCGGTCGGCCTCTTCGTCGATATCGAGTGTCACGCTCAGCTTGTTCCGATTGACGGATAGGTAGTACGCGCTCTCCCCTCCTTCATTGAATGGCGGACCCCAGCCGCGTGTCTCGTCCCCCGTTATCGGCCGTTCGACTTTGATGACGTCTGCGCCTAGGTCCCCGAGCATCATGGTGCACAGCGGGCCAGCGAGAACGCGGGTCAGGTCCAGTACTCTCGTGCCGTTGAGCATAATCTTGCGTTATGGTGGCTTTATCGTGACGCGAGCAACCGCGACAAAAGACCCGCGACGCCGGATTTGCGGCATTGGTCCCGGCGACGGTCGCGCGCGCTTGCGTAGCTCTCGCGGTCTTCTATACTTCCGCCACGACGAGCCGGCTTGGCGCGAATTCCTGCAGACCTGCCGACACTCACAGCGCTCGCTCATAGTATCCCCTTCCCGCGGGTTTTGACGGACACATGGCGGATAAGCCGTTCCCTGCATCAGCTTTGCCTGCTATTCCTGCTACCCCCGCCCCGAGCGAGACGAAGCCGGCGGCGGGGGGCGAGACCGGCTCTGCTCCGCGCCAGATGGGTCACCGTAGCTCGGACATGCGCGACGCGATGGCGGAAATGGCCGAGCGCGCACAAGTCATCAGTCAGGAAGCCGGGACCAAGATCGCCGCGGCGATGAAGGACGTGATTACGGCGGCTGCCGGTATCGCCGGCTTTGCCGTCGAGAGCGCGCGCGACCTGGTGCAGTACATGGTACGCCGTGGGCAGATGACGCAGGACGAAGCCGATAAGCTCATCCGCGCCGCCGAGGAAGCCCAAGGCCGTCGTGGCGGCAGCGATCGTGGACGCGCCAACGCACTCAAGCCGGGCGTCGATCGGCCCACGTCCAAGTCAGAAGCGCCGCGGGATGCTGTCAAGCATGAAGCACCAAAGGCGGCGCCAAGCTCCGCGACCAAGCGTGTGACCAGCGCCAGCGCGTCGGCCAAGCCGGAGAAGAAGTCGTCGGCGAAGCGTGCCGCATCGCCCAAGAAGCCGAGCGCCAAACCGGCGACCAAGAAACGGCGCTGAGGATGTTCGTTAGGCGCGGCGCTCATGAGACGTCCGTATCGACGCCAGCCACCCAAGGAGCTCCCCCATCGCCGCCGGATCGCCGACGATGAACTCCGCGTCGGTCGCCGCCGCCTTACCTGGCTCTGT
>QHUV01000558.1 GCA_003222065.1 Gemmatimonadota bacterium
TTCTTGTCAGTCTTCCCGGTTGGTTTCACGTACAGGTCCAACCACGCCGTGAAGCGCGCCCACTGATCGAGGATAGTCTCCTTCGTCACCTGACCGTGGTCCTCGTACGGGTAGATGTAAAGCGCGGCGGTCTTCCCCATGCCTTGCAGCGCGTGCAGTAGCCTGAGCGAGTTCGTCGGATCGGTGCCGACGTTCTGATCCTCGGCCCCGAGATACATCAGAAGCGATCCGGTCAGATGGTCAGCATATAGGAACGGGGACATCGCGAGGTACGTGTCGCGCGCCTCCCAGAGATCGCGGCGCTCACTCTGAAAGTTGTTAGGCGTCAACGTGCGATTGTACGCGCCGTCGCCGGCGATGCCGGCCTTGAAGAAGGGCGTATGCACCAGCGCGTTCACGGTGCTGAAGGCGCCGTAGCTGTGGCCACCGATGCCCAGGCGCGCCCGGTCGACGTAGCCGAGGCGATCGAGCTCGTCGATGACGGCCGAAAGATTGTTGCGGAGATCGTTGACGTAATTGTCGTTCATTCGCCCTTGCGGACCGACGATCGGCACGTCGGGCTGAACGACGGCATATCCTTGCGTGATGAGAAGTTCCTTATTGCCCGGCGTCGACGAGTGGAACTGGTTCCGGTTCTCCGTCCGCTTCGTCCGGTCATATCCTCCCTGATCGGTGTACTCGAACGGATAGAACCAGAAGAAGGCGGGCAACCGTGTGCCCTCCTTGTAATCACGCGGCAGCGTGACGTCGACGAAGAACTTGTAGCCGTCGGCGCGCGTGACGAGCACGCGCTTCCGCATCGCCTGACTGATTTCCGGCGCGTAGTCCTTGTTGTGCGTGAGTTGCGTGACCTGACCGGACTTCATGTCGCGCACGTAGGAATCTGGCACCATCGTCGGCGACTCACGTACGACGATCGCGCGCGAGAAATCGTCGTCGAGCGGCGCGGCAACGCGCTCATAGGTGTCGGCGGCGCTCGAGAACAAACGATCTTTCTTTCCGGACTTGATTTCCACTCGGTCGACGAACGGACGCGGCGCGCTGTCCGCCCACGTGTGGAAATACTGCGTACCCGTCAGATACGCGTAGTTGCCATCGGTCGAGAGCAAGGCCACCTCGGGAACGCTATGCCCGGGCTTCGACATCAGGGTGCCTGGATTCTGATAGAAGGTCACGGAATCATCGGCCGTGCCGCCTCGACCACCACCGCCGCCGAACCGGCCTCCGCCTAACGTACCGACCGTCAGGTTCACGCCGCGAATGCGTGCGATCGGATAATG
>QHUV01000559.1 GCA_003222065.1 Gemmatimonadota bacterium
CATGTCGACCGATGCGTCGCGGATCGTCGGCATCTGTCGAGTCATGCGATCAGGTATCGACATAGCGACTTCGTCGACAGCGACGAGTGCAAGGATGGCTCCGATCGACGCGCCTGTCAGCGCGAGCACGAGATTCTCCGTCAACAGCTGGCGCACGAGACGCCAACGAGACGCGCCGATCGCCGACCGTATAGCGAACTCGCGGCCGCGCTCGACTGTGCGTGCGAGCACGAGGTTCGCCACGTTTGCGCACACGATCAGAAGCACGATTCCGATCGCGCCGAAGAGCACGAGTAACGGACGCTCGACAGGGCCGTCGATTACCTCGCGGAGTGGAACAATGATGACATCGCGCCCACCGTTCGTTGTAGCGTACTCGCTGCCGAGCGCGCGCATGACGGCGCTCAATCGCTGTCGCGCCTGTGGAATCGCAACGCCGTCACGAAGACGTCCGACGGCATTCACGAAGTGGTTAAATCGCTGCGCTCTTGCTTCTGGGTCGCGCCCGAGTGGCAGCCAGACTTCGGCCTCACCCACCGGGATGAATCGGAAAGCCGGCGGGAGCACGCCGCGCACCTCGTGCGGAACACCATCGATGCGGATCGTCTTTCCGACGATGGCTGGATTGCCGTCGAATCGCCGCATCCAAAACTTGTGGCTCAACACGACCTCGCGCGTTCCACCGGGAATATCGTCGTCAGCCTCGAATGCGCGGCCACGCACCGGCGTGACCCCGAGCGTTGTAAAGAACCCGGATGTGACTCGCGCACCCTGGAGCATCTCGGCGCCATTCGCGTCGGCAACGGTGACGTTCGTCGGGTCGTAGCCCTCGAGCCCGGAGAAGACGTCGTGTTCACGACGCCAATCCATGAAGTCCGGATACGAAGCTGCCGAGCGGCCCGCGATGTCGTTTGGCTGCGTCTCGTAGACGTGAACGAGGCGATCCGGCCGATCGTAAGGCAGCGGCCTGAGGAGGACCGCGTTCACGAGGCTGAACATCGCCGTCGTCGCGCCTATGCCTAACGCGAGCGTGAAGAGCACGACGATCGTAAATGCCGGCTGTCGGGCGTAGCCTCGAATCGCGATGCGGAGATCCATGTGATGAGCCCTCGGAACACGGACTGATGGGATGCCCTTGTCGACTCACGAGTTGCGGAATCTATTGAAATCCGACTCCCACCTCTTTGCGAGAATTCGCACTCATGAGCCCCGTGCCTTTCAGCCGTTGGACGTCGACCGCGTCTCTCACGATCGGCGCTTTACTGGTTCTGCATGCTGCCGCGCCACGACATCGGACGGCGCCGCCAATCGATCCCATCCTGTATCGCGGACTCGCGTGGCGAAACATCGGGCCCTTCCGCGGTGGCCGCATCTCCGCCGTCACCGGGGTGATCGGTCAACCCGGGGTGTTCTACATCGGCCTGCCTGCTGGCGGCGTCTGGAAGACGACCAGCGCAGGTGAAACGTGGTACCCTGTTTTCGATTCGATCAAGACCGTGTCGTCGGTGGGTGCAATCGAAGTCGCGCCGTCAGAGCCGAATGTCATCTACGTCGGTACCGGCGAGATGCCGACGGGTTCGCTCGACGAGGGCGATGGCGTCTACAAGTCCGTCGACGCCGGGAGAACGTGGCAGCACCTCGGCCTCGATTCGACGACCCAGATCCCGTCGATGCTCGTCGATCCGCACGATCCGAATCTGGTAATGATCGCATCGCAGGGAAACCTGCGGCGGAAGAGCGACGCGCGTGGCGTCTATCGAAGCACCGATGGCGGCAACCACTGGACGAAGACGTTCTACGTCGACGACGAGACCGGTGTCCAGAAGCTGGCACGTGCGTTCGACCGACCCGCTGTGATCTTCGCGACAACCGTTAGGCATTACGTCGCTCCCGGCACCGACCCGCGCCGCGCGACACGGCCGGACACAGGGCGCACCGGCACCGCGCTCTACAAGTCGACGGACGAAGGCGTGACGTGGCGTGAGCTGACTGGCGGCGGCTTGCCGCGCCTGGATGGACGCACGTCGGTGGCCGTCGCAATGAACACCGATGCCCAACGCGTTTTTCTGATCGACAACAACGGCCTTTATCGCTCGGACGACGGCGGCTCGAGTTGGCGTCAGATGGACTCGACCGATCATCGGATACGGAACGCTCAGGGCGGTTACAACTGCGGCGTGTACGTGGATCCGCGGAATCCCGACGTCGTCTACACGGTCGCCACGTCGA
>QHUV01000560.1 GCA_003222065.1 Gemmatimonadota bacterium
CGCACGGAATCGTATCTGAACGGCGGAAGCGTGCGAATCGCCATCCCATACTGCTTTGGCTCCTTCGCGATGAGCGCCGCCGCGATGAGTTGCGGCACGTACTCTCGAGTCTCGCGCGGAAGGAAGTCCTTATCGGCGAGAGCGAAGAGGCGGTCATCACCGGTTGTCCCTTCGAGGTCGTCGGCATATCTCGTTAGGCCCCGAGCGATGCGCCCCGGTCCGCCGTTGTACGCCGCGGCAGCTAGATAGAGTGATCCGAGTTGCTCCTTGAGGCCGCGGATGAATCGGACGGCGGCCGTCGTCGATTTCACCGGATCGCGTCGCTCGTCAACCCACCAATCGACGCGGAGCCCCATGTCGCGCCCTGTCGAGGCCATGAATTGCCACATCCCCACCGCGGCGGCTCGCGAGTATGCGTTGGGGTCGTAGCCGCTCTCGATGAGCGCCATGTAGTACATGTCCTCGGGCAGGCCCCCGGCGCGCATCTTGGCGCGAATCATCGGCTCGAAGCGGCTTCCGGCCTCCAGCTGCGCGATGATATCCTCGCGAGCCGAGCCGCTAAACACGCGAAGATAGTGTTCGACGCGCGCAGTGGTTTCGTACGAATGAACATCGATGTCCCAGGAAGGCCCGTCATGGCCCGTGCTCGCGCTCGCACTCGAATCACGATCGGCCATCCTTGCTGAGCTATCACCAAATACCTCGGCGGCTCGCTTCGTCACCTCAGCGGCGCTGACGTGTGCGCTGTCGTCCGCTTCTCGATGCAGGGGCCCTATAGCGTCCGATCCGATGGTGCTGTCATGGACAGTCGCGGGCGGCGTCGACGGGCGAGCCACAATGGTGCCGCTCGAGGTTGTCGGAGCGGGGCCCACCACGGGCGTGGGCGCGTGAGCACACGCAGCGACAACTGCTACGGTCGACATCACCAGAAGTCTTTTCACGAAATCTTCTCCACTCGGACCTTGCCCGCCCAATGTTTTGACAAACGAAAATGCCACGCCGGCTGTTTCGGGTCTCGGCGCACACCGCGCGCTGAGACACTAGTCGTCGAACGTGCCGCGGTCCACTCGATGGCCCTCGGTTGGCGCTCTGCGATTGTAAGCAGATCATCCGCGATGACAGAGCGGATCACCGCGTAGCGAGGTAGTTCCCCAACAATCGATTGGTTGCGTTGAGAACGGCCAGCGCCGCGCCACGCGGCATGTCCTCGTCGGCCAGATAGCAGCCGACGAGCCGCGTGCCGGCCGAGTCGCGTACGGCGATCGAAACGATCACGAGATTGGAATCGAAGGCGCGGATGTGCTTCACGCCAATGAGCTCGAAGGAGAGCGAGCCTTCAGCGAATTCCTCGAGCGCCCGCAGCGCTGCTTCCGCTGCCATGCGCAGGTCGCCGAGTGGACTCGATTGTCCGGCTGACCGACCGAACCACTTCTGTCCCTCGTACTCCAGCTCGACGTTGATCGAGACGTGACCTGACGGGGACCGCGAGAACGAGAACTCGCTGAAGCGCAGTCGCTCCCGTCTGAATGAGCTCTGGGGGCCTGGCTCGGGTTCACCGCCCGGGTCGGTCCTTGGAAGCGACATGAATGCGCGAGGTGGAAGGCGAAATTGGGAGCGATTTCTCTTCACGTATGACACGAGTGACCATGCGACTTGGCAACGACGAAAACTGCTTGTAACGGTCGTCACGGACATTCTATCTTCAGCCATGGCTCTCATCGCCACGATCGTTCTTGCGATGCAAATGACGAGTGCGCTGTCCGCATCGGGCTCGGCGCCCGACGATTCCTTACGGACGCGCATCGAACGGCGCATCGCGGAAGTTCCCGGCTCGACGGTCGGGGTCGCATTTCGCGATCTCACGCGGGAAGACACGCTGTTCCTCAACGCCGACGAGCGCTTTCACGCCGCGAGCACGATGAAAGTGCCGGTGATGATCGAGCTCTTCCGGCGCTTGGATCGTGGCCAGCTCAGTTTCGGTCAGCACATCGAGTTGAAGAACGAATTCGCCTCGATCGTGGACAGTTCGCCCTATTCGCTGAACGCCGCCGACGATTCAGATAGTCTCGTCTATCGATGGGTCGGCACACCGGTGAGCGTGCACGATCTGCTCGAGCACATGATCACTCGCTCGAGCAATCTCGCGACGAATTCGCTCATCGAGCTCGTCGGCGCCGCGGCGGCGAATGCCACCGCGCGCGCCCTGGGCGCGCGTGACATGCTTGTTTTGCGGGGCGTTGAGGATGGCAAAGCCTACAGCGCCGGCCTGAATAACATCACGACCGCACGCGATCTCGCCGCGCTCATGAGCGCGATCGAGGGCGGCACGGCAGCGTCGCGCGCGAGCACGGACTCGATGCGCGCC
>QHUV01000561.1 GCA_003222065.1 Gemmatimonadota bacterium
CGGAGAGCCAACAGCAGTGAGCCATTCGCTGGTGCCAGGATGCGCCTTTTGCAAATCTCGACGTCGACTGACGAGTCCAGCCTAGAGCCGTCAGCCAAGAGCCGCCAGCCGGGAGCCGCTCGGATCCGGCGCTCAGAGCCTGCTTCTCAACGCGCTTGGCGTGAGGCCCTGCAAGTAGCCAGTGAGCACAGTCATGTAATTCGTCAACATGAGCACTCCGACGACGATCAACAGCGCGCCAGCAATTCTGTCCACCCAGATCAGCTTGGATCGGTACCGCTGGAATACCGCGATGAAGCGCTCGACGGCCACGGCGGCGATCACGAAGGGAATCGCGAGCCCCAAGGAGTACGCGCCGAGCAGTACCAGGCCGCGCTGCAGTTCGGCTTGCGTCGCCGTGTATGTGAGGATACCGCCGAGAATTGGGCCGATGCACGGACTCCAGCCGGCGCCGAACGCGATGCCGACGAGCACTGTTCCGAGATAGCCCAGCGGCTTGTTGCTGATGTGGAAGCGGCGCTCGCGCGCGAGGAAGCGCATATTGAAGGCGCCGAGCAGGTACAGTCCGAGCAGCACGACCAAGACGCCGCCGACGCGGCTGATCCATTGCCGATGCACGAGGAGCAGCCGTCCGACCGCCGTCGCCGTCGCGCCCAGGGCGAGGAAGATCAGCGAGAATCCGGCCACGAAAAGGAGCGCGTGCACAAGGGCCGTCTTTCGCGAACGCTGAACATCCTCGAGGCTCAGGCCGGTCACGAACGTGACGTAGCTCGGAATGAGCGGCAACACGCACGGCGACAGAAAGCTGAGCAATCCAGCGGTGAACGAGATCACCACACCTAACGAGACGGCTTCCATCCCCTCCTCCGACGCGGACGCGTCCGCGCCGGCGCACGGAGCCCCCGGCCGCGAGGACGCCGCCGGCGGTGCATCGATGCGCCGCCGCCTGCTGCGGTGGTATTACGGCCTGAAATATCGCGTCTTTCGGCGCGAGCGGCGACCGCGCGATGGCCGGCGCGGGCTGATCGTACTGCAGATCGACGCCCTGGCATACGCGGAGCTGCGGCGCGCCATCGAGTTGGGCTATTGTCCAACGATCACCAAGATGGTGCGTGCGGAGGGATACATCCTGCGCCGGTGGTTCTGTGGCCTTCCGTCGGCGACGCCCTACTGCCAGGCGGGCATCTTTCACGGCGAGAACGACGGCATTCCCGCGTTTCGCTTCTACGACAAAGCGTCGCGGTTCGTCGTCACGTGCAACAGCCCGCGCGGCGTGCAGTACATCCGCGACCGCATTCATACGCCGGGCGCCCTCGCCGGTGGGTCGAGTTACGTGAATCTGCTCGACGGTGACGCGCAAACGGTCGCGTTCACCGTCGCGACGCGGCGGCGCATGTCGGTCTATCGCCGCTTGGGCGGCACGCGCATGGCGCTCCTGGTCGCGCTCCACCCGATTCGCGCCGCGATTATCCTCCTGTACTCGGTGCTCGAGTGGCTGCGTGAAGAGTGGGAGCGCACCGTCGGCGAGCTGGCGCGGCGGCGCACCCACAGCGAAGGCCTGTTCCCATTCATCCGCATCGTCAGCAACGTCGTTGTGCGCGAGCTGCAGACAATGGCGATTCTGCTCGACATCTACCTTGGCGTGCCGGTCATTTACAGCACGTACATGCAGTACGACGAGCTGGGACACCATTTCGGACCGGCGAGCTGGCAGGCACTGCGCGACCTTCGGCGCACCGACTCACGCATTCGCTCGATCCGCCGGATGATCCGGAGTGCGGCTGGCCGAGATTACGATCTCGTCATTCTTTCCGACCACGGCATGGCGCCCTCGGCGAGCTATCGCGTCCTGTACGGAGAGCCGTTAGGCAGCACGATTCAGCGCATCCTCGACGGCGACGCGGCGCGGCGGGGACGAGTGAGTCTCAGCACCCACACGAGCGAGAGCCCGACGTCGGAGTACGGCGGCGTGGCGCCGAGCCTGTTCGAGACGCTCGCCGAACAGACGCCGCCCCGTCGACGGGCGTTGCGTCGAGGGTTGCGGCGCCTCGGCACGTGGCTCCGTCGACACTACGGGGTACGCGAGCTGATCTTGCCCGAGAAATACCGGGTCGACGACCGCCACGACGTGGTCGTGACGTATAGCTCTTCGCTCGCTCTCGTGTATTTCGCTGACACCGCCGCGCGACTCGAGTACGCGGCGATTGCCGGCGACCGGCGGCGGGCGCAACTCTATGCCGAGCTGCTCAGTCATCCCGGTATTGGACTCATCGGCACGCTCGACGGGGACGCGGTCCGCGTCGAGAGCGCAAAGGGCCATGCGCGCATTCGCGACGGCGTGCTCCGCGACACGAACGGCGACAATCCGCTCGAGCCCTACGGCACCGAACCGCTGCTCGCGCGCGCCGTCGAACGGCTCGTCAGGCAGACCAACGCCGGCGATCTCGTGCTCTTCGGCGCCTACGACGGATATGAGATCGTCTGCTTCGACGACCAGGTCGGCGCCCACGGC
>QHUV01000562.1 GCA_003222065.1 Gemmatimonadota bacterium
CAAAGCGCTCGCGCAGCGCGTCGGCGATAGTGTGTTTGCTGACCGCGGCGAATCGTCCGGCCATCTCGACGAGCAGCGCGATGCACACCGTGCCGAGCACGATCACCCAGGCGAGCTGATAGCGATAGTCGGCCCCCGCCTGCGCGGCGGTGGTGATCGAGCCGATCTCGAGAAAGCCGCCGACACTCGTGACAATGCCGAGCGCGATGCCTAACCAGCGCTTCACGTCGACGGCTTATTGTAGCGTGTACAGATAGGCGGCGATGTCGCGCGCCTCGGCGGCGCCGACGTGCAGATTCGGCATCGCTGTCTTGTCGTCGATGCCAGGCGGATCGATGATCCACCGCATCATGTTGTCGGGGTTGTTCGGAAGCACGCCGGCAATGTAGGCGCGGGTCGCTATTCCCTGGAGGTTGGGACCGACCGTCGATACGGCGCCGGCAAGGCGCGGTATCGTGTGGCACGAGCCGCAGCCGTACGCACGTATGAGCTCCTTCCCACGTGCCGCGTCACCGCCGTTTGTGAGCGCGGCGGCGTCGGCTTCGCCGTGTGTGCAAGCGCCGGTCGCGGCGACCAGAGAGAGGAGCGCTGCGCCGCACCATCGTCGTCCGGTCATGCCCATGCGTCCCCCTTCCCCTCTCCCTCCCGGCTTCGAACTCGGTCGGCGTCGCGCACGATCTCGAACTGGTGGACGCGCTCTTCCGACGCGCGCAGCCATCCGGCAAAGAGAAAGAGCGCGGCGACGAGGTAGGCGAACGTCGCCGGAATCCACATGATGAGCCCCGCGAGCTGTTGATCCTCGAGTGGCGAGAGTCCCCACGCCGCCGCGGCATTACCATACGCCGGATACCACAACGTTCGGGAAAAGGTGAGCAGCCCGCCTAACGCGCCAGAGTGGAGGGCGGTACCGAAGAGCAACAGCACCGCCGTGCCGAAGGTCACGGCGCGGGCGCGCCCGCCCGGGGCGTGCGCATGAATGATCGTCCACCAGAAGAGCAGCGCGCTCCCGAAGAAGCTCACGTGCTGAAGCGCGTGCACGGCGTCGTTATGCAACGTCGATTGAAACAGCGCGGGGGCATGCCATAGCCAAATCGCCGCGCCGTGTACGACGAACGCGACCAACGGAAGCGACAGGAACCGCCAGGCACCGCGGAGCAGGGGCCGACGCGTGAGGTGTCCAACGCGGCGCCGCGCGGGGGACGACAACGCCCAGAGCATCGGCACGAGGGGCCGGCCGAGGACGAGCAGCGGCGCCGCGACAGCCATCAGCAGCTCGTGCTGCACCATGTGCACCGAGAACAGCTGCTCGGACAGCTCGTGCACCGGCGACAGCAACGCATGCACGCGCCGAAGACGACGATCGCCAGCCACTGCGCCAGGATGACGAGCGCGGAGAGGGCGCTCGCCGCCATCCCGCACATCGCAACAAAGCGCGTCCGTGAATCGACCGTGGCCGCTTCGTCTTCGGTGCCGCGACCCACTCGCACCCAATCCGCCCGCGCGAGAAACCCCGCGCCGACGCAGACGAGCAGACAGACGAACGGCACGACGTGCATCGCGAGCTGGGTGCCGTTGCCACACGCCCACATGTTGGCGACGTAAATCAGCTCCTCGTTGACGAGCGCTGCCACCGGTCCAACGAGGAGGCCGAGGCTCAAGCTCAGCAGCCCTGGCCACCGCGTGAAACGGGCGTTCTCGTTAGGTGCGACGGGTCGGGTCGCCATGCTCAAAAGACGTACGGGCCGACGTACACGATGAGATACAGCGGCACCCAGACGAGCACCATGAAGTACCAGTAGAACGAGTTGTCGGCGACGTCGCTCATCGCTTTGATCGGCATTGGCTTGAGCCAGTAGAAAAGCGTGAGCCCGATGGTGTCAGCGACGTCGAGGAGCAGCAACGTGGCATGTGTGGCGACGATCGTCCACGCGGCCGTACCGTAGGCGTTCGTGTCCCAGCGCACATTGAGCGCCCAGAACTCGTACCATCGAAGCACCGGGATGGGCAGCGAGATCAGCGACGAGATCAAGAGCCAGAGCTTCACGCCGCCCTCGTCGAGCCGGCGCGAGGCGCGGTCGGCCACATAGACCGGTAGCATGCTGACGAGCATCACCACCAAGTTGATCGTCGGAATGAGCAGCGACGGCTGGGGTGTGCGGAGCGGCGGCCAGGTCTGGAAGTTCTGACGGATATAGAAGTACATCGCCGTGATGAGGGCGAGCGTCCACCCCTCGATCACCATGAAGCCGAGGGTGCCCCACCACATCAGGCTGCGGTGCCCGAAGGTGACCGTCGGCAACTCGGCGACGTCACCTAACGACTGCTGGGGCGTGGGAAGGGGCGTCGTCACGCGGCCTCCACGATGCGATCCTCGGTGTCGACGCGCTCGACTCCCCACTCGGTGGCCGATTGCCAGCCCCAGCCAAGCATCACGAGCAGCGTGAGCCCGAAACCGCCCAGTACAGCCCACGGCGAGAAAATCGACCCGATCCAGACGACACCCATCGCGAGCGACATGACGAATGGCCAGATCGACGCCCGCGGATGATGATGCCGATGATCAGGCCGCGCGTCGAACGTGGTCGTGACGAGCACCTCGCGGCGATCAGCGCGAAGCCCGGTGATCACGGGGAGCGGCGATCCGGTGTCCCACAATGGGTGCCGGCCGAGCACGACGGGCGTATTTACAAAGTTGTAATTGGGCGCCGGCGATGGCGTGGCCCACTCCAGGCCATACGAGTCCCAGGGATTGGCGCCGGCCAGCTGGCCGCCGCGCCAGCTCATGGCCGCATTGATGATGAACAGCGCGACCGAGAGGACGACGACGACGGCGCCGAGCGTCACGAGACCGTTGAGGGGACCCCAACCGGTTTCGGCGAGATAGGTATAGATGCGGCGCGGCATCCCGTTCAGTCCGAGAATGTGCATCGGGAAGAAGGCGACGTTCACGCCGATGATGAACAGCCACGCCTGCCACTTGCCGAGCGTCTCGTTGAGCAACCGCCCGGTGACCTTGGGGAACCAGTAGTAGAACGCGCCGAACAGCGGCATCACCGCGCCCCCGAGAAGCACGTAGTGCAGGTGCGCGACGACGAAAAACGTATCGGTCACCTGTTTATCGAACGTCACCGAGGCGAGCATCACGCCCGTTAGGCCGCCATTCACAAACGTGAAAAAGAAGCCGAGGATGAAGATCATGGCGGTCGTTAGGCGAGGACGCCCGGCGAACATCGTCACCAGCCAGCAGAAGATCTGCACGCCGGTCGGGATGGCGATGAGCATGCTCGCCGCCGTAAACAGACTCTGTCCGAGCTCGGGGATCGGCGTCGCGAACATGTGATGGACCCAGAGCCCGAAGGCAAAGAATGCCGTCGTGATATTCGCGAGGACGAGCGCCGTGTAGCCGAACGCGCGCCGGCGGCAGAAGGTCTCGATAATGGGCGTGATGAAGCCAAGACCCGGCAGGAAGATGATGTAGACCTCGGGATGCCCGAAGAACCAGAAGATGTGCTGCCAGAGCAGCGCGTCGCCGCCTTCGGCAGGGTTGAACCAGTGCGTGCTGACGGCGCGGTCGGCGGCGAGCTGCACCGTGCTTGCCGTCGCGACAGCGGGCATCGCGAACACGATCATGAACGACACGACGAGCTGCGCCCACACGAAGAGCGGAATGCGATTGAGTGACATGCCGGGC